>CAJWAC010000033.1 GCA_913020555.1 uncultured Polaribacter sp.
GCTTTTGAATATGCAAAAATGGTTGACCACGCTCCTGTCAATGAGAGCCATGAAAAAACCAAAGTACTCGGGCAGTTTGAGGATATTTTCCAACGGAATGGTGATGAAAGTTATAATGATATCCGCAATGAAATGAAAGTGATCATGACCGAAAACTGCAGTGTTTTCCGTGACGCAGAGAGGTTGAAAGTTTGCATTGATACTATTAAAAAACTCCAAGAGAGATATAAAAATGGGAGGATCACTGATAGGGGAAAATTGTTTAACACGGAGATTTATGAAATTTTAGAGCTTGGGAACATGTTAGGTATGGCTGAAATCATTGCTAGAGGGGCTCTCAACCGAAAAGAAAGCCGTGGAGGACATTACCGCACAGACTATCCCAAACGCGATGACCAGAATTTTTTAAAGCATAGTTTGATTTACAAGACGGATGAGGGTATGGATATCAGATACAAACCGGTAGTGATCACGAAACACCAACCTGCAGAAAGAACTTATTGATGATTACTTTCAAAAAGATAATAAGAGCAAGAATACTAAAAATTAAAGCCGCGAACTTTCCAATATTTATTAAAATATATAATCCAAAAGCTTTACTAGAATTACTTTTTACTAATAAGTCAAGAGTATCATTTACTCTTTCTGAGAACTCCATATAATAGAAAATATATCCTGAAGAAATACTAATTAATAAAAGTCTGATATTTTTGTATGCAATATCAATCAATTAAAAAAGTTTTTAATATTTCTAAACTCTCTGTTGGATTTTCTTCCATAGGCACATGTCCGGAGTTTTCTAATACTACTAATTTAGAATTCTGCATGATACTGTCCATTCGTTTTCCATTATTCAAAGGAATCCAATTGTCTTTTGCACCCCAAATTAATAATGTAGGTGTCTTTATGCTTTTTAGCTTATCGTAATTTGCTTTTTCTCCAAGTTTAAAGTCTGTTTTAGCCCTATCTATAAAAGCTTGTCTATTGCCAACTCTTAGTGCCATTTTATGATAACGTGTTACCAATTCATCTGTAATTTTAGACTCATTTGCATATACTTCTGACATGTTTTTTTTAATAAAAAACTTTGGCGTTATATATAAAAACAATGAATTCAAAACAGGTGTTTTAGCCATTTTAAAAATAGCGGGTTGTGGTTTATTTGTTGGCAAGCCGCTGGGATCTACTAAAATTAGTTTTTCTACTTTATTTGGATATTCCGCAGCATAATTCCATGCAATATTTCCTCCTAAAGAATTCCCTGCCAAGTGGAATTTATCAACCTTTAATTTAGTTAACAATTGATGCAAAAAATTCGTGTAACTTTTAACAGAATAATCTGCATTTGCATTTGGACCTGTAATTCCAAAAGCTGGCAAATCCATTCTAATTATCCTATAATTTTTTGTTAGTGATTTTGTCCAATCATCCCAAGTATGCAAAGAAGAAGCAGTTCCATGAACTAAAACTATAGGAAAACCCTTTCCTTCATCTCTGTAATGTACTTGCATTCCATCAATTTCTGTAAATTTAGAATTTTCATTGGCATACTCCTTTTTTAAATCATCAACGGAAATATCCGAATATACAATAGCTTGTAGTAATAAAATTAAAACAATTAAAATTGAATATATTATATATATTTTTAGTTGTTTCTTTTGCATCAATTATTTGATAATTTCATATAATACAGGTTTACTTGGTGTTGCATCATTTTCAAATGGAGCAATCATTAAATTTAATAAATATTCACCATCCTCAACTTCATTTGGCACATAAATAAATTCTGTAATTGTAGCGTCCATTCTTAATTCACCCTCAGTATTCCAAAAGGCGTTATGAGATAGGAGTTTACCATCATCTTTTTCTTTATCTACAGAAGGTAAATCAATTAATAAATGTTTGATTCCTTTTTCTTTTAAATAAATAGCTGCTTTTTCAGATAAATAAGTTGGATTTGTGTTTGAATATCTCATACTCTTTTTTTCCTCTAAATTGGGTAAAGTACGAATTACAATAGCATCTCTTTTCTTATTTCTTAAGGCTCTTCTTAACTGTTTTACTCCAATAATAAAATCCCCATTATGAAACAAAGGAGCAATAGTAACCACTTCTGCTAAAAAAATAAAATACTTTAAATTTTTATTTATAGAATGTACATCTTCAGTAATATGACCCACACATTCTGTATGTGTTATATGGGAATGAGGATTAAATTTAATACCATTAAAATTAACAACAGCTCCCTTTGCAACACTTACTTCATGACCATCAATAATCTCTGGTTTAATTTCTGGATCGTTAATATACCAAGCATTTACGTTCTCTTTAGAAGGATCAATAGGAATTGAAATATCTATAGGATTAGATATATTTACCTGAATTGTTCTTGAATTATATTCAATAGTTACTTTCATAAAATAATGTATTAAGACAAATTCAACATAAATAAATCAGACGCTAAACCATCAGATAAAAACTTGCCTTTTTTTGTTGTTTTTAAAATATTGTTATCAATATACAATAATTCCTGTGTTATAAATTTTTCAGACTGCATTTGTAAATACTTTACATAATTCTCTCCAAAATCCTTATTTATTTTTTCTAAAGAAACTCCCCAAATAGTTCGTAAACCTGTCATTACATATTCATTGTACCTATCTGTAACAGAAAGTGTTTCTCTTTGAATTGGTAATTTATTTTGAGTGATTTTTTTGATGTAAATGGCATTATTTTGCACATTCCAACTTCTTTGTTTACCATTAAAAGAATGTGCGGCTGGGCCAATACCTAAATAAGATTTACCCAACCAGTAAGACGAATTATTTCTACTAAAAAAGTCATTTTTTCCAAAATTAGATAGTTCGTAATGTATAAAACCAGCCTTACTTAATTCGTCTGTAAGAATAACGAATTGCTCTTCTGCCTTATCATCATCTACATTTTTAATAATTCCTTTTTTAACAAAACTCGCTAAAGCAGTTTCTGGTTCTACAGTTAAAGCATAGCTAGAAATATGAGGTATTCCAAAACTTAGAGCCGTACGAATATTAGCAAGCCATTGTTCGTTACTACAATCTGGAATACCATAAATTAAATCAACAGAAATATTATCGAAATAGTTGGTTGCAATTTCCAAACATTTTTTAGCTTCGTGGACATTATGTGCACGATTCATTAATTTTAAATCGTATTCAAAAAAAGATTGAATTCCAATACTTAATCTATTTACTGGTGACTGAGAAAGTTCAATAATTTTTTCTTCTGATAAATCATCTGGATTTGCCTCTAAGGTTATTTCAGGGTTTTCCACAACCTTAAAATTATTGTAAACTGCGTCTATTAAGACTTGTATTTCTTCTGTTGATAAAAGTGATGGTGTTCCACCTCCAAAATAAATAGATTCAATGAGATCTCCTTTTAATTCTTTTTTTCTTAAACTTATTTCTTTTACCAAACAGTTTAACAATTCATCTTTCTTTTTTAAAGATGTAGAAAAGTAAAAATTACAATAATAGCAAGCTTGCTTGCAAAAGGGAATATGTATGTAGATACCACTCACTTTTTTACCCTTTTTTCATTTTGTTTTACAAAGCTTGCCCAACCCGTATAGTTTTTACCTCCTACGGTTTTTCCTGAGTTGTAAAAATGACAAACTGCAGCAGCTAAACCATCTGTTGCATCTAAATTTTTAGGTAAAGATTTTAAATCTAGTAAAGATTTTAACATTAAAGACACTTGCTCTTTAGAAGCATTTCCGTTACCTGTTATTGCCATTTTAATTTTCTTAGGTAAGTATTCTGTAATTGGAATTTCTCTTGACAATCCTGCAGCCATGGCGACTCCTTGAGCTCTGCCTAACTTTAACATCGATTGCACATTTTTACCAAAAAAAGGAGCCTCAATGGCGATTTCATCAGGATTATAAGTATCAATTAACTCAATAGTGCGCTCAAAAATAAGCTTTAATTTTAAATAATGATCGTCATATTTTTTTAGAATCAACTCATTCATTTGAATAAATTTCATCTTTTTACCTACTACTTTAATGAGTCCAAAACCCATTATAGTTGTACCTGGATCTATCCCTAAAATTATCTTTTCTATTGCCAAAAAATTAAAATAATGATTTTAAAAGTGATTCCGCATTATACCAAAGAAACAATACTAAGGCCAATAATAAAACTAAAAACAATCCTTTTTGAGGCTTTGATTTTTTTTGTTTTCCAAACTTTCTTTTGAATTCCATATGATTTTAAATTCTTTGGATAAAGATGTGTTATTTAATGATTAGGATGTTAGCCTGTAATTTTAATTGCTCTTAACATTTCTCTTTTTCCTGGAGGACCTGGTAAACGCTCTACAGTAAAACCAACTTCTTGCATTGCTCTTCTCACACTACCTTTTGCTGAATATGTTACCAAAATACCATTTTCTTTTAAGGCTGTAAACATTTTAGTAAAAATAGCTACTGTCCAGAGTTGAGGCTGCACTCTTGCACCAAAAGCATCAAAATAAATTAAATCAAAAGCAGCTTCATCTTCAATATCTTCAAAAAATTGCTTTCTTTTTTCTAAGTTGAAATTATTTGTAATTTGATGTTTTTCTTCCCAAGAAACCTCATGTATTTTTTTAAAAATTACACCCTCATTTTCGGCCTTTAAAATTGAAATAAAATTCATTTTGTCAACTTCTTTAGGAGTTACAGGGTAAGCTTCTACGCCAACATAGTGAATTGCTCTTTTTGCTTCTAAATAAGTGATAAAGCAATTTAAACCTGTACCAAATCCAATTTCTAAGATTGATACTTCATTAGACTTTACTTGTCTTAACCCACTCTCAATAAAAACATGGTAACTTTCATTGATAGATCCATTTTTAGAATGGTATTGTTCGTTCCATTCTGGTAAATGAATGGTAGATGAACCGTCTGAAGTAATTAATATTTCTCTTTTCAAGTTGTTGAATTATTAGATCTAGTTTTGGGAATTCTTTGTAAAAATATCCTTTGAAAATGTAATCTTTATTTTTAATAAATTTACAACAAAGTTTTAAAACATTAAAGCAGCCATTTCTGACTGCTTATTAAATTTAATTCATCTTTTATTAAACTCTGTTCTTACATTATTTGTATCAAAAGAAATAAAAGATAATTGTTAAATTATTTTTTCATTAGTACACCATCTGCTTCAAAGGCAAATTCGGTTTTAGGTTCAGTAATTTTTGCTATCTCTTCTAAAGATTTTCCTGCATCTTCAGCATAATGCTTTAATTCTTCTACTGGAGTTATTTTTACAAAAGCTTTACCCTCAACAATTACTTCTCTATCTTTAGAGTCTAAAGGCATAAAAAAACCATAATCTTTAAAACGAACCATAGCTTCTTTTTCGCCAACAGGAAGCTTCATCCAACAACCTTTTTTAGAACAAACATCGTTTATTTTTGATGCAAATTTAACACTTACAGTATCACCTACTTGCATTGCATTATATTTCGTAAACATTTCGTTAGATGTCATTGCTTCATCAGCAGAAATAACCTCTCCAAAAGCATCAAAATTCGTTGCCGTTTTAACTACTGGCTGTTCTATTGTTTTTTCTGATTTTTCACTTTTACAAGCAGTAAAGACAACTAGTGCTACTGCACAAAGTTTTATTAAATTTCTCATATTATAATTATTTAACGAATTCATTGCAAAAGTAATAAATTTAACAAGAAAACAGCCGTTTTCTTTGAGATTTGGATAAATAAATTATGTACATTTGCAGGGTAAAATAAACTGCAAAAAAATGACAACAACTATAGAAATTCAACGTGTTGAAAACTCAAAAATTACTTCTGTAGATTTTGACAATTTACCTTTTGGAAGTGTTTATTCTGATCATATGCTAACTTGTGATTTTAAAGATGGCGCATGGCAAACACCAAAAATTGAGCCATTTGCACCAATTTCTTTAGATCCATCAGCAAAGATTTTTCATTATGGACAATCTATTTTTGAGGGTATGAAAGCCTATAAAGATAAAGATGGAAATACAATGCTTTTTAGGCCTTTAGACAATTGTGATCGATTAAATAAATCTGCTGAACGTTTGGTTATTCCTCAAATTCCTGAAGATATTTTTATGGATGGATTAAAAGCTTTATTAAAAATTGATAATGCTTGGATACCAAAAAAAGAAGGCAGTTCTTTATATATTAGACCTTTTATGTTTGCCTCTGGAAACGGTTTTCATGCTTCTCCTGCAGATGCCTACAAATTTATTATTTGCACTGCTCCTTCAGGTGCCTATTTTGCTGGAAAAGTTAAAGTATTAATTGAAGAAAAATATGCACGTGCTGCAAACGGTGGTGTTGGTTTTGCAAAAGCTGGTGGTAATTATGCTGCACAGTTTTACCCAACTAAACTGGCAATTGAAAAAGGCTACAATCAAGTAATCTGGACAGATGACAATACACACCAATTTATAGAAGAAGCTGGTGCTATGAATATTTTTGTAAGAATAGAAAATACACTAATCACTAGTCCAACAAGTGATAGAATATTAGACGGAATTACAAGAAAGAGTATTTTACAGATTGCCGCTGATAATGATATAGAAACTGAAGTTCGTAAAATCTCTGTTGGTGAAGTTGTAGCAGCTGCAAAAAACGGAAGTTTAAAAGAAATGTTTGGTGCCGGAACTGCCGCAGTAATATCTCCAATTGCAGGTTTTGGTTATAAAGAAGAGGATTTTGATTTACCAGTATTGGAAAATCCTTTTGCAACTAAATTAAAAAAATTAATCACAGATATACAAACCAACAAAAGCGAAGATCCTTATGGATGGCGAGTTTTTGTAAAATAAAAGAACAAGTCTAAATTTACTATTTGAAGACAGATTATATCTTATACAAATACAAAAAGCATCTCTTCATTTTGATGCTTTTTTTTTTATATTTCAATTTTGGTATCTTTAAACTATAAAATATTTTCAATTTAAAAAATATACTTTAGGTGAGCTTAACATTTTTCATAACTAAACAAACAACTTGATTTGATATCAAAAAAGGCGTAAATCCAAAAGTTAGAAACCGATGATCAAAATGTCTATCAATTATAAGAAGCATTTTTTATTAGAAATATTTATGAGATATTTTTGGATATTACTACTCACGCTAATGTCTATTTCTTGTCATAAAACGAATACACAGATAACAGCAATAAAAGGAATAGATTCTAAACAATATATAACAGTTTTGGGCACGGCACAAGATGGAGGTTATCCTCATATTGGTTGTCAAAAAATGTGTTGTGAAAATTATTACAATGGAACAAATACCAAAAAAAGTATTGTATCGTTAGGTTTGATTGATTTGAAAAATAATCAAAAATGGTTGTTTGATGCCACTCCAGATATGCACACACAATTAGCGGAATTAGAACAAAATCATCTTAAAAAAGAAACTATTATTGATGGTGTATTTTTAACACATGCGCATATTGGACACTACACTGGTTTAATGTATTTTGGAAGAGAAGCTTTAGGTAAAAAAGATATTCCTGTTTATGCTATGCCTAAAATGAGAACTTATTTACGAAATAATGGGCCTTGGAGTCAATTAGTAAAACTTAAAAATATTAAATTAAAAAGCTTGCAACGAGATTCTACGATGTTATTGAGCAGTAATTTAAAAGTTACGCCTTTTATAGTACCTCATAGAGATGAGTTCTCAGAAACTGTAGGCTATAAGATACAAGGAAATAAAAAATCCGCTTTGTTTATCCCTGATATAGATAAATGGGAAAAATGGGAAAATTCTATCATTAAAGAAGTTGAAAAAGTTGATTATGCTTTTGTAGATGCCACTTTTTTAAATCAATTTGAAGTTAAAAGAGCAATGTCTGAAGTTCCTCATCCATTTATTGAAGAAACTATAAACTTGTTTAAAAATGAAACTCTCGCAACCAAAAATAAAATAATTTTCATACATTTTAATCACTCTAACCCTGCATTACAAGAAAATAGTGATGTTAGAAAAGAAATTGAAAAACTCGGATTTAATTTTGCTAATGAAGGTCAAAATTACGCACTTTAAAATACAAACCAATGTTGCATAAAATAACCATTTTATTTTTTATCACTTTTAGCATCTCTTTAGTAAGCCAAAATAAACAAAGTACTCTTCAAGAAATTGAAAGCACAATTAATAATTATTATGATGGTTATATTTACAGAGATATTTATAAACTAAACTTAGCTTTTGACACCGTTCATGGCACAATGAAAGTACCCATAAAAGAAGATGGTAACATTACTGGTTATCGAAATGCATATTTTAAAGATTTAATTCCAATTTGGGGAAACAGAAAAAAATTAACTCCAAAAGTTTTAAAAAACTGCACATTAACCATTTTAAATTTAGACATTGTTGATGATTTAATTGCAAGTGCAAAAATTAGTATGAAAGTAGATAAGGTGACCTATATAGATATATTATCATTAGAAAAAATAAATAACTATTGGAAAATTACCAATAAAATTTATGTGGTAAGAAAGTGATTAAAAAAACTTTAAAATGAGTAAAGAAAATACAAACAAATCACTCCAAGGAATTACACAACTAGTTACTGATAGCACAATTGGTGCTGTAGACTTAGTAGAAAGTATGCATAAACGTATTGTACACCCACCTTTACTACCTTCAACACCAATTCAGCATTTCATTACTAATATCTCTAAAATAACCTATAAAAATATTAGATGGAGTAGTTTATTTATTGGAAAAAGTTTAAACAAGATTATTCAAAAAATCTCACCAATAATTGGAGAAATAAAATCTACAGATAAACAACAAATATTAAAATCAGTTTTAAATGGTGTTGTAGGAGATTATTTAGAAGAAAAACAAAATCCTTTACAAATCACTATGCATTTTAAGCATGCAAAAAGAACGGTAGAATTAAATAAAAATAGCCTACAAGAACTGATTCCGAATGCAAATGGCAAGATTCTTTTACTTGTTCATGGTTCTTGTATGAATGATTTATCATGGACTAAAAACAAACATAACCATGGAGAATTACTGGCTAAAGAACTGAACAAAACTTTAGTTTATTTAAATTATAATAGCGGACTTCATGTTTCTAAAAACGGTAAAAATTTTAATGAATTATTAGAAAACTTAGTCATAAACTGGCCAGTTACTTTAGAAGAAATTACCATTATTGGGCATAGCATGGGAGGATTGGTTTCTAGAAGTGCCATTTATTATGGACAACAACATCAGAAAAGGTGGATAAGACTTTTAGATAAAGTTATTTTTTTAGGTACGCCACATCATGGAGCTCCCTTAGAAAAAGTTGGTAATTATTTAGATGTTATTCTAAAATCTATACCATATGTTAAACCACTTGCACCATTGGCAAAAATAAGAAGTGCAGGTGTTACAGATTTAAGATATGGGAATTTGATTGACGAAGATTGGAAAGGAAAAGACCGATTTGAATTACATAAAGATGAAAGAAAAAACATTCCATTACCTAAAGAAACTGATTGTTATGCAGTATCAGCAGTTTTAGGGAAAGAAACCAACTATATGTCTAAAAATATTTTAGGAGATGGCTTAGTACCTGTAAAAAGTGCACTAGGTAAACATAAAGCCGAGGCCAAAAGTTTAAACTTTAAAGATGAAAATACTTTAATTGTTAATGAAAATAGTCACACAGATTTATTAAGTAACACAAAAGTGTATGACAGGTTAAAACTATGGATGTCCAAATAATAATTTGATAATTTTACTCGAAATTATTACTTCTAAAATCAATCTATATTTTTTTAAAATAACAAATTAAAGAGAGATTAGTTAAAGCAACTAAACCTCCAAAATCATACTAAAATCTGGTTTAAAATAATTTGGCCCTTTTAATACTTTACCATCTTCTCTGTAAATTGGCTTTCCATCTTCGCCCAATTTACTCATATTAGAACGCTGAATTTCATTAAAAACCTCATCTATCTTATCTTGCATGCCATGTTCTATAATTGTACCACATAAAATGTAAAGCATATCTCCCAAAGCATCTGCAACTTCAACTAAATCATTGTTTTGAGCAGCTTCTAAATACTCTTCATTTTCCTCTTTCATTAACTCAAAACGCAGTTTTTTTCTTTCTTCGGAAATGGTTACTGTTGGGTTATTTTGAATATTTAATTTAAATGCTGTATGAAATGCATGAACTGCAGCTATTTTATTTTTCATTTTTGATGTCTATTAATTTTTTATCTCATTTGATCTTTTATAAATATATCTAAATACAGATTATTTATTTGTAAATTTGTGTGGTTAATATATCGAATGTTGGTGATTTAGAAAAGATTCATCAATCAAAATAATTCAAAACTTATAAAGAATTTACACAATGATTATCAATGCTTATTTCACAACAGGTAGAATTATTTTTATAATCTTTTTTGTATTGGCTTTTGGTGGTTTAATTGTTTGGAGCTACAGGAAAGATATTCAAAATCATAAGCGTTATTATAAAAATGCGGGCAAAAAAGTATTACTTTATGGTGGATTAATTGTTGCTGTTTTTATTGCTATAAGACTTATTTTTGGCAATTAATTTTTACAAATTTTCTACCTCACTTAATTTATTGTGATCTAATAAAGTATACCCCTCAACATCAAAACTTGCTGCAGACTTGTACTTAACATCGGTAATTAAATCTTCAAAATGATACGAATTAATTTGATACACTTTTTGTGAAAACGATTCTTCATGATAATTTATTAAAATATACAAATGCGCATCTAAGTTTCTAATTTCTTCTTTTGAATATTTATATAAAGGACTATCATCGTCAATTTGATGCACTATTGTCCAAACCGTAGGCAAATACATAATTTTATTGCGCTCTAATTTTAGTTCATAAAAATTTCTTTTAAATTCATTCTTTTCATTTTCTTCAGTTACAGATAATGTTACAGTAATTTCTGGTTCAATCATTACTGTTTTTCGACTATTCATTAAACGAAACATAATGGCTTTTTGGCTTTTAAAGTCTCTTAAAATTATGTTTTCACTAAACTCAATATTTGCTTTTGGTTTTGAAAAACGTCCGTACAACATTCCCGTAATAAAAGAAAAGCTCAACAAACCAATCATCGCTTCAAAAGCAGCTATAAAGTTGGCTGCAATTCCTTGAGGAGCAATTCCGCCGTAACCAACTGTGGTTAACGTTTGCGCACTAAAGAAAAATCCGTTTAAAAAATCTTCTAAAAAGGTTCCTTTCGGTTTTGTAATTTGTTCTATACCTATAGCTACATAAAATACACCAAAAAGCATATTCAATATAGTATATGCAACTAGAATAAGTACAAAAAATTGAAACCAAGAAATATCTATAAAGTAAGTATACAAGTCATTCACATTTCTTTTTCTGTTAATATGACGCACATTACTTGTACCATTATCATTGATTATATTTCTTGCATTTTCTTTGGAATTATAACCAAAACCAGGGTCTTTTGTTTTTCTTGCCATTTGATAATTCTCTTATAGGGTTTTGTATTTGAAGCAGTCTGCTGTATGGTCATTTACCATTCCAACAGCTTGCATGTAAGCATACATAATTGTAGAACCCGTAAATTTAAATCCACGTTTTTTTAAATCTCTAGAAATTATATCAGAAATACCACTTGTTGCTGGTACTTCATCTTTATTTTGAAATTGATTGATAATGGGTTTTCCATTAACATAACTCCAAATAAATTTAGAAAACGAACCAAATTCTTGCTGGATCTGAATAAATAATTGTGCATTTGTAATTGCACTTTTAATTTTTAATTTATTTCTAATAATACCAGGATTTTGCATTAGTTCATTAAACTTAATCTCTTTGTAGTTGGCTATTTTATGATAATTAAAATCATCAAAAGCTTTTCTAAAGTTTTCTCTTTTGTTTAAAATGGTAATCCAACTTACACCAGCTTGAAAAGTTTCTAAAATTAAAAACTCAAACAAAGTTTTATCATCATAAACTGGAACACCCCATTCAAAATCATGATAATCTTGATATAATTTACTGTCTGTGACCCAAGAACATCGGTTTTGCATTGTTTTTAGTTTAATTGATACTTCCGAATTCTTTTTAATCTTTTCCAAGCCTTTTTATTCAGTTGAATATAAAATACAAAACAACCAATATCTAATAAAAAATAAAACAAACTAATACCACTTGGTGGATTATTACTTGGTAAAAATTCAAAAATACCAAAGGCCGTATTTGGCCATTTCCAAGCGCCAAAGGCCGTACCTCCAATCTCTAAAACAACAACTAGCATATACATTGAAAAGAAAAACAACCTATCTTTTGGTCTTTTCCATAAAATTAGAAAAACAACAACAGTCATAATAAAGCCAAACAGATCATTGAAAAACAACATATAAATGGCCGCAACAATTATCATCAGTATACTTAAAAAAGACTCTATTTGTTTATGGTACTTTTTTACGAGTGATGCTTTACTAAATCTAAAAATCCTAGCATATAAAACCCCATGACCAAAGGGAACGTATAAAGGCACATTATCTAATCTATAAGTATACATTCCTAAAACTCTTGAAAAAAAATGCTCTCCAACAAAACCTAAAACAACTCCAATTACCATCAATTTTCTTGCTCTAGAATTTGCTCTGTATAACATTGCTAAAAATGCTAAACCCATCAAAATATTTAGCATTAGTTGTGATTCAATAATATTTGTATTAAAGTAAATACCATCAAAAAAAAGTAAAAATACAGCAGCAATAAAGAGACCCGCTTCTCTAAAAAAAATAACAAATATGGTCTTTAAATCTGCCTTAGGAATTTTTAAAAATTGCATCAAAAAGAAATTAATTTATTTTAATTGGTTTAATTGCAGTCTGTCTTTCATTTACATATTCAAAAATATCATCACCAAAAAAGCCAGCTTCCTCTAACATAATTCTAATATCCTTATCCCATTCTTCAATAAAAACAGTAGTATTTAATTCAATGGCGTAAGCAGTATTTTTTTGTAAAGGATAATCACCATTGAAAGGAACTCCGCCTTGAGAGTCCCACATACCAATTGTAGTTCCTGCACTGTGGCCGTATTTCCCTAAAGGATGTGTGTAAATTGAAGGCCTTAAACCTTCCTTTTTACCTTGAGCAAGAGAAGATAATAAAATCTCGTTTCCAGTGCTTCCTGCTTTCATATTAGACGTTAAAATATCCTGCACTCGATTTCCTTTTTTATAAGCCTCTTTTAAAAAATCAGGAACATCATTTTCATCATCTTTTAAAATATAAGCATGTTGCTGACAATCTGTGTTTAAACCTATATAAGTTATCCCAAAGTCGCAATGCAGTAAATCTCCTTTTTGTATTATTTTTTTGTCTTTACTTTTAGAAAAAGCCTCTATATGAGATTTTAAAGCTTCATTACCTCTTTGAACATCAATTGTTGGATGAAACCAAGTCTCTAAACCTAAATCTGTAACTTTTTGTCGCATAAACCAAACCACATCTTCAGTTGTTGTTTTACCCGGAATTATAGTTTTATCAGAAAACGTATCATCAATAATATTATGCGTTATTTTTACTAAATCTCTAAATAAATCCAACTCTTTTTGGGTTCTGGTTTCTATCCAAGCAATTCCTAATTGTTCTGCAGACACCAATTTAGACGATAATTCTTCTGGTAAATTTTCAACCAATTCATCATAACCTGTTTTTACCAAACCATCTGCCAAAGCAAAATGTTTAGATATATTGATTCCTATTTTTTTTGGGTTTTTTTCTTTAATAATGTCAGCTAAAGCTAACCACTGATTTGGTTGTTTTTCCTTATCCCAAGCAGATTGAATACTTTTACCAATATCATACCTAGCCACAGCCAACCTTTCTAGCGTATTGTTTTCTTTATTTCTGTAAAAAACAATTATGGTTCTTCTTCTCGCATTTAACCAAGTTGCTGGTAACATTGTTTTTAAAATAGGGTCTTCATTATATTCTCGAGAAATTAAGAGCCACATATCTAAATTAGCCTTATCCATTAATTGAGGTAACAGATTTGTAAACCTGTCTTCTAAAAGTTCATTTTTCAAAGAGGCTCTATCTCTTTCATTTAAAATAGAATATGTATTTTTTTCTACTACCCTAGTTGAACAAGAAAAGAAAACACCAAGTAATAAAAGTGCGAATAATTTAAATTTCATGGGAAAATTTTAAGTTTTAAAATTAGTATTAATGAATTGAAAATCCTTGTAATTTTCACTTTTTTTAAAAGTAAGTTGCTCATTCACTCATTAGAAGCAGGTTTTTACTCATTTTGATTTTCTAATTTTACATTACAAAACTACTTTTGTAGTATTATAAAGTGAAATATTTATCTATTCTGATAAAAACGATTAATAATTTAATATCTTTAAACTATGAACTTTTTTAAACAAATATGTATCATCATCTTCCTTGCCATCTGTTTTTGGGCCTGTGGTTCATCAGCAATAAATAAAAAAGTTACAACTGAAGAAGAACCGGTAGTAATTGCTAACGATAGTTTATCATATGAAATTACAATTATAGATCCTGGGTTTACTTATTTTTTAAATGCTATAGCTCAACCTGAAGGTTTTTATTCACAACAATATTTAGAGGCTAGAAATAGAGCGTGGGTTATTACATGGAATCAGAGGTTTAGAAACCCAAATCAATTTAACACTAATATTTATGAAAACAATATTGATTATCAACCAAATATAGATTACGGTTATGAAGTGAACTACAAACTTTTTAATTACTTTTTATTTGCGCAAAGAAAATATAAAATGAGTTTAGGAGGTGGTTTTAGGCGTGGTAGAATTAACTAGATCTTTTTTTTGTAACTAATAAAACTATAATCAAATTTGTTTTTATCGTCTGCCAAAAAATCTTCTCTTTGAGCTATTTCCCATATTGAATTGTCAATTTCTGGAAAGAAAACGTCTGCTTCAAATTGGTGATGTACTAAAGTAATATCTAAAGTATCAACTAAATCATTTTCAATAGCATATTTGTAAACTTGTGCACCACCAATAATATAAATATGTTCATCATTTTTAGCCAACTCCAAAGCTTGTTCTAAACTATATGCAATTAAACAACCTTCTTGCTCGTAATGTTTATTATTTGTGATGATAACTGTAGTTCTATTTGGCAATGGTCTTCCAATAGATTCATATGTATTTCTACCCATTAAAATGTGATGCCCTGAGGTAACTTTTTTGAATCTTTTTAAATCCGCAGGCAAATGCCAAATTAAATCATTATTTAATCCAATTGCATTATTTTTTGCAACTGCTGCTATAATTGTTACCATAATATCTATATCAATTTTCACAAAAATAATCCAAAAGTTTCTCAAATTTGATGTTTTGACCAGATTTTCCATTAAACAACTGACTTACGAATACGTTTTCGAATTAAAAAGCCTGAAAATCAATCAGAAAGAATATGAGATGATTTTTTTGATACAACAATATTATGATACATTTATTTTCAATTATCAATATAAAATATTAGGTTTTTGTGAAACTGATAATTCTTTGGTCTTACTGGTAAAATAATTTGTTTTACCAAACTTCTTACATATTTTTACTTTAAAATTAAATGAACAATTATGGCAATTAAAAAACAATTTTTAAAAAGTAAACCAGTATGTAAAGTAACTTTTACTGTACCTGCTGAAGAAGCTAAAAACGTTGCAGTAGTAGGAAGTTTTAACGAATGGAGTGTAGAAGCTAATCCACTTAAAAAACTAAAAAGTGGTACTTTTAAAGGTACTGTTGATTTAGAAACTGGTAATTCTTATGAATTTAGGTATTTAATTGACGGTGAGTACACGAATGAAATTGAAGCTGATAGTCTTGCTTGGAACGATTATGCAGGAGCTGAAAATTGTGTATTAAGTATATAAAATAGTTGTTATGAAAAAGGAAAAAAGCTTTCAAAATTTAATTTGAAAGCTTTTGGTTTTTCTAACTTAGATTGCCACTTTTCCTTTTATATGAGGATGTGGATTGTAGTCCAATAATTCAAAATCTTCAAAAGTGAAATTTTCTATATTTTTTATTGCTGAATTTATTTTCATTTTTGGCAAGGGTCTGATGTCTCTAGACAATTGTAATTCCAATTGTTCAAGATGATTATTATAAATATGCGCATCTCCAAAAGTATGGATAAAATCTCCTGCTTTATAACCACAAACTTGGGCAATCATCATTGTAAATAATGCATAAGAAGCAATATTAAAAGGTACTCCTAAAAAAATATCTGCACTTCTTTGATATAATTGACAAGATAATTTTCCATCAGAAACATAAAATTGAAAAAAAGCATGGCAAGGAGGCAATGCTGCTTTTCCGTTAGCTACATTTTCAGAAAAAGGAACACTTGTATCTGGCAAAACTGAAGGATTCCAAGCAGATACTAACATTCTTCTTGAGTTTGGGTTTGTCTTTAAAGTTTCTATAACTTCTCTTAATTGATCAACCTCGTCACTATTCCAATTTCTCCATTGATGACCATAAACAGGCCCTAAATCGCCATTTTCATCAGCCCATTCGTTCCAAATTCTAACACCATTTTCTTGTAAATATTTGATGTTTGTATCTCCTTTTATAAACCACAATAATTCGTAAATTATTGATTTTAAGTGCAATTTTTTTGTGGTTACCATTGGAAATCCTTCACTTAAATCAAACCTCATTTGGTAACCAAAAACACTTTTTGTACCTGTTCCTGTTCTATCTCCTTTTTCATTCCCGTTTGCTAAAACGTGTTCTACTAAATCGTGATATTGTTTCATAAATTATATTTAATCTTGTAACTGTATACTAAACCAATAGCAGTAAAAATAAAAAAAGCATCTATGATAATTATTGATGCTTTTTAAATATTCTATAAAAGTTATTAACGTTTTTAAGATAACATTTCAGTATTTGTTTTTTTAAAAAACTATCAATTACCCAATAATCATCCCTGCAATAGTTGCGGACATTAATGAAGCAATTGTACCACCAATTAAGGCTTTCATACCAAACTCTGATAAAGTTTTACGCTGACCAGGAGCCAAGGAACCTATCCCTCCTATTTGAATTCCTATGGAAGCAAAATTTGCAAAACCACATAACATATATGTAGCCATAATGACGGATTTATTAAAGGTTAAATGTGTTACACTTGCCATATCTTTCAACTCCGCCAGTTGTATATACCCTACAAATTCACTTGCCGCCAATTTAATTCCTAAAAGTTGCCCCATTAAAGTCATATCTTCTGCTGCAACTCCTATTAACCACATTAATGGTGCAAAAACATAACCAAGAATAAACTCTATAGATAGTTTTTCGTAGCCTGTATTTGATGCAATAATTTCATTTAAGGTGGTGATATCTCCTGCCCAACCTAAAATTCCATTTATCATTGCAATAACCGCAACAAAAACCAATAACATTGCTCCAACATTTACAGCTAAACGCAATCCTTCTGTTGTTCCGTTTGCTATTGCATCCAAGATGTTTGAACCAATTTTTTCTTGAGAAACAGAAACATCTGTATTTACTTCTTCAGTTTGAGGATATAAAATTTTAGAAATAACAATAGCTCCTGGCGCGGCCATTACAGAAGCTGCTAATAAATGCTTAGCAAAAACCAATTCTAATGTTTTGTCTCCACCTCCTAAAAACCCAATGTATGCCGCCAAAACAGCACCAGCTACTGTAGCCATTCCACCAATCATTACTAAAAGCATTTCAGATTTATTCATTTTTTCTAAATATGCTTTTATCAATAAAGGTGCTTCTGTTTGCCCTAAAAAAATATTACCTGCAACAGATAAACTTTCCATACCGGAAATTCCTAAAAATTTTGATAAACCTATTGCTAAAATTTTAACAACCCACTGAATAATTCCCAGATAAAAAAGTAACGATGTTAATGCAGAAAAGAAAATAATGGTAGGTAAAACTTGAAATGCAAATATATAACCAAATGTATCCATATTACTTACCATACCTGAAAATAAGAATGCACTTCCGGCCTTGGTATATTCCAAGATTTCAATAAAAATCCCTCCAATAAATTCGAATATTATTTGAATAAAAGATACTTTTAAAACTCCAATAGCAATAATTAATTGCAGAGATAAACCAATTCCAACTTTCTTCCAATCAATAGCTTTTTTGTTACTGCTAAATAAAAATGCAATAACAATTAAAACAATCATACCTAAAACACCTCTCCACATTGATTTGAAAGAAAAACCTTGACTAGGGATAATTTCTGTCGTTGCTTCCAAAATTTCTACTTCTTGAGAAAACATTGAAACAGAGAACAAGCATAGAAAAATAATAAGTATTTTTTTCATAATTGGATGTAATTATATTTTAAGAACGTTTGCCTATTTCATCTCTTAAAGTTGCTGCCAACTCATAATTTTCGTCAGTGACAGCAGCATGCAGTTGATCATTTAATTCTTTTAAGGTTAAACTAGAAAAATCAGTTTTATCCACAACTGATTCTATTTCAAAATCTATGGAAACTTCTTGTGTTGCTTGTTTATTTTCAATTGCCATTTCTTCTTCTACCTTCAGATAAATCCCGGCTTTATCTAAAATATTTTCATAGGTGTAAATAGGCGCATTAAAACGAACTGCTATTGCAATAGCATCTGAAGTTCTGGTATCTATAACTTCTTCCTGTCCTTTTCTTTCGCACACCAAACTAGAAAAGAAAACACCATCCACTAATTTATGAATAATTACTTCTTTTACAATTATAGCAAACGTATCTGAAAAAGTTTTAAATAAATCGTGTGTTAATGGTCTTGGAGGTCTTATTTCAGTTTCTAAGGCTATAGCTATAGATTGCGCTTCAAAAGCTCCTATGATAATGGGTAAAGTTCTGGTTCCTTCAATTTCACTTAAAACCAATGCATAGGCACCGCTTTGAGTTTGACTGTAAGATATTCCTTTAATAGTTAGTGATATTAAACTCATATAGTATTCTACATAATGTAAAAAGCATCAAAAACCTGATACTTTAAGTGGGCACAATTTAATAAAAATAATAGATTGAAAACTTTTATTTATCAGTTTTTATAAAAAGAAAAAACCTATTAGCTTTAAACTAATAGGTTTCATTTGAAAAACTATGTTTGAATATTTGAATTAAGCTTGCTTAAAAGCTTTGAGCTTCTCTATTAATTGTGGAACCACTTCAAAAGCATCACCTACAATTCCATAATCTGCAGCCTTAAAGAAAGGCGCTTCAGGATCTGTATTAATTACTACTTTTACTTTTGATGCATTTATTCCTGCTAAATGCTGAATTGCTCCAGAGATTCCGATAGCGATGTATAAATTAGATGCTACAGGTTTACCTGTTTGCCCAACATGTTCTCCATGTGGTCTCCAACCTAAATCTGATACTGGCTTAGAACAAGCTGTAGCTGCACCAAGTACATCTGCTAATTCCTCTACCATTCCCCAGTTTTCTGGTCCTTTTAAACCTCTACCAGCAGAAACAACCGTGTCAGCATCGGCAATAGTTACTTTACCTGTTATTCTTTCTATTTTTTCTGATGTTACTCCTGAATCCACAATAGTAGCATCAAAATTCTCAGTAGTACCAGATACTGGATTTTCAAAAACTCCGTATGAATTTTTAGCTAATCCTATTATTTTGTTTTCAGTGGTTATAATTGTGTTACTAAAGCCTTTATTAGAGAAAGCTTTTCTTTTTACTGTAAAAGGGCTGATTGAACTTGGTAAAGCTACAACATTAGAAGTATAACCCGCATTCATGGCAACTGCCAAAATAGGCGCTAAATGCAAAGTATCTATACTAGAATCTAAAATTACTTCTGACACTCCTTTTGCTTTAACAACTTGCTCAATTATAGAAGCATATGTTTTAGCATTAAAGGTATTCAGAGCATCATTAGATACAGCTAACACCTTCTCCGCTCCATAAGTATATAATTCCTCGCTACTGGATGCGTTTAAAGTTAGAACTAACAAATCACTTCCCAATTGTTCAGCAACTTTTTTTCCATAAGAAACTACTTCAAAAGCACTTTTTTTAAATTTGCCCTCTGTAGAATCTGCATAAACTAATACTGACATAAGATATTATTTTTAATTTTTTCCCTGAACTTAGTTCAGACATTATATTTTACATTATTTCTTTACTAAAAATCCTGAAACAAATTCAGTATTTTAATTAAATGACTTTAGCCTCATTATGCAATAAGTTAATCAACTCATCTACATTGTCAGCATCTATCAATTTAACTGTTCCTTTTGGAGCTGGTTTTTCAAAAGATTCTATTAAAGTTGCATTTTCAGAATCAACCGCTTCAATTACATTCAAAGGCTTTTTACGAGCCATCATAATTCCACGCATATTTGGAATACGTAAATCTTTTTCTTCTACAATTCCTTTTTGACCACCAACAACTAATGGTAAACTTGTATTCAGAGTCTCATTTCCTCCATCAATCTCTCTTATGGCTTTTACAGCAGTACCATCAACCTCTATACCAACACATCCATTAACAAAGTTGTAATCTACAAGCGCTGCCAGCATTCCAGGAACCATTCCTCCATTGTAATCAATAGACTCTCTACCCGCTAAAACCAAATCGTAACAGCCATTCTCAACAACTGCTGACAATTGTTTTGCTACAGATAAACCGTCAACAGCATCCATATTTATACGAATTGCATCATCTGCACCAATTGCCAAAGCTTTTCTTAAAGTTGGTTCAGTTGATGAATTACCAACGTTTACAACTGTTACTTTTGCCCCTTGTTTCTCCTTAAACCACATTGCTCTGGTTAAACTAAATTCATCATAAGGATTTATAACGAACTGTACGCCATTTGTATCAAATTTTGTATCGTTCTCTGTGAAATTAATTTTAGAAGTGGTATCAGGTACATGACTAATACATACTAATATTTTCATAAAATTCATTTTTATTTAATTACTATCATGGCAAAATTACGTCTTTTTTTTAAAAAATACTATGCATGCATAATAAATTTATTCTATTTTAACATTTTCACAAAATGATGTCCCTTTTTATTTGTTTAAAATAGTTACTTTATAAAATCAGTATTCCTAAATGGTAAATAATTTCCTATTTTTGCGAATAAATAAATAACGACATTTAAATTATATGAAAACAGTTCAATTTAGAGAAGCAATTTGCGAAGCAATGAGTGAAGAAATGCGAAAAGATGAAAGCATTTATTTAATGGGTGAAGAAGTTGCAGAATATAATGGTGCATATAAAGCTAGCAAAGGAATGTTAGATGAATTTGGCTCAAAACGTGTTATAGATACTCCTATTGCTGAACTTGGATTTGCAGGCATTGCAATTGGCTCTGCAATGAATGGTAACAGACCTATAGTTGAATATATGACCTTTAATTTCTCTTTAGTTGGTATTGATCAAATTATAAATAATGCCGCTAAAATTAGACAAATGTCTGGTGGCCAATTTAATTGCCCAATCGTGTTTAGAGGACCAACAGCTTCTGCTGGCCAATTGGGAGCAACACACTCACAAGCTTTTGAAAACTGGTTTGCGAACACTCCCGGTTTAAAAGTTATTGTTCCATCAAACCCCTACGATGCAAAAGGGTTATTAAAAGCAGCAATTAGAGATGATGATCCAGTAATTTTTATGGAATCTGAACAGATGTATGGAGATAAAATGGAAATCCCAGAAGGGGAATATATTATACCTATAGGTGTTGCAGATATTAAAAGAGAAGGCACAGATGTAACTATTGTTTCTTTTGGAAAAATTATTAAAGAAGCTTATAAAGCTGCTGATGAATTAGCTAAAGAAAATATATCTGTCGAAATTATTGATTTAAGAACTGTAAGACCTATGGACCATGCAGCTATTTTATCATCTGTAAAAAAGACAAATAGATTAGTTGTTCTGGAAGAAGCCTGGCCTTTTGCCAGTGTTGCTTCCGAAATTACATATAGAATCCAAGATGAGGCATTTGATTATTTAGATGCACCTATAAAGAGAATTACAACCGCAGATACTCCTGCTCCATACTCACCTGTTCTATTAGAAAAATGGATTCCAAATCATAATGACGTTATAAAAGCCGTTAAAGAAGTAATGTACATTTAGTAAAATTTAAAAGAATATTCTAAGCCCTTCTTAACTCAGAAGGGTTTTTATATTTAAAAACTTAAACTTTAATTTATCATTTCGAAAACAATTGCGTAAATTTAGAGTTACAGTTTCTATAAAAACTTTTATTATTAACTATTTTAGCATTTTCTTATTAAAATTTAAATATGAACAAAGACAAAACTTTAACTTTTGATGTTTTAATTGAAATCCCAAAAGGAAGTAGAAATAAATATGAGTACGATTTTGAACTGAATAAAATTCGATTTGATAGAATGTTATTCTCATCAATGATGTATCCGGGAGATTATGGGTTTATTCCTGAAACTTTAGCCTTGGATGGTGATCCCTTAGATGTTTTAGTTATGGGAACAGAACCAACCTTTCCCATGTGTGTGATGGAAGTTAAGCCTATAGGAGTATTCCACATGGCTGATGAGAAAGGACCAGATGAAAAATTAATTTGTGTACCTGTAACAGATCCAATTTGGAACAGTTATAAGGATATTGAAGATTTAAACCCACATAGAATTAAGGAAATTACTCACTTTTTTCAAGTATATAAAGATTTAGAGAAAAAGAAAGTAGATGTAGGCGGTTGGGGCGACTCTGCTGAGGCTACGAAAATTTATAATAAGTGTGTAGATAGATATCAAAAAAGTGAACATTTTACAAATGGTGATTTTAAGATATAATTAAAATACAACCTCTTAAATTATCAACCTCTTAAAATTAAACATTTAAGAGGTTTTTTATTCCCTCTCATTTTCTTACTTTTACGCCCGTTTTAAACTAATCAAATAAAAGTAAAATATGGAATCAATGATGATTTATATGCCAATTATTTTGGCAATTTTAGGTTTAATCTATATGTGGGTTAAACAATCTTGGGTAATGAAACAAGATGCTGGAGATGGAAAAATGAAAGAGATTTCAGATTATATATATGAAGGAGCTCTTGCTTTTTTAAGCGCAGAGTACAAATTACTCGCAGTATTTGTAGTAATTGTAAGTATTGCTTTAGCTGCAGTTTCTTTTATTGTACCTACAACTCATATTTTGATTGTTGTGGCTTTTATTTTTGGAGCTATTTTTTCAGCTTTTGCTGGAAACATAGGAATGAAAATTGCAACAAAAACAAATGTTAGAACAACACAGGCTGCAAGAACTAGTTTACCAAACGCATTAAAAATTTCTTTTGGTGGTGGTACTGTAATGGGGCTTGGAGTTGCTGGCTTAGCTGTTTTAGGATTAACTGCTTTTTTCATAATTTTTTATCAAAAATTCATGGGAGGCGCTTGGACCTCTACTGCTGATATGACAATTGTCTTAGAAACTTTAGCTGGTTTTTCATTAGGAGCAGAATCAATAGCTCTTTTTGCAAGAGTTGGTGGAGGAATCTATACAAAAGCTGCAGACGTAGGTGCTGACTTAGTTGGTAAAGTTGAAGCAGGAATTCCTGAAGATGATCCAAGAAACCCGGCTACAATTGCAGACAATGTTGGAGATAACGTTGGAGATGTTGCTGGTATGGGAGCTGATTTATTTGGTTCTTATGTAGCTACGGTATTAGCTGCAATGGTATTAGGTAACTATGTAATTAAAGACATGGGAGGTAGTATTTCAGATGCCTTTGGAGGAATAGGACCTATCTTATTACCAATGGCAATTGCTGGTGCAGGTATCATCATTTCTATTATAGGAACAATGCTTGTAAAAATTAATGACAACGACGCAAAAGAAGCTCAAGTAATGGGCGCTTTAAATATTGGAAATTGGACTTCTATACTTTTAGTTGCTGCTGCTTGTTATGGATTAATCACATATATGTTACCAGAACAAATATCTATGGTTTTCTTTGGAGAAAATTTAGATGCAGCTGGAGAAGAAATTCCAAGAATAATTTCAAGAATCAATGTATTTTATGCAACTCTAGTTGGTTTGGTTGTTGGTGCTGTCATTTCTTCAGTAACAGAATATTACACAGGATTAGGTAAATCTCCAATCTTAAAAATAGTACAACAATCTAGCACTGGAGCAGGAACAAATATTATTGCTGGTTTAGCCACAGGTATGATTTCTACTTTTCCATCTGTATTATTGTTTGCGGGTGCAATTTGGGCGTCATACGCTTTTGCTGGTTTCTACGGTGTTGCCTTGGCTGCTTCTGCAATGATGGCAACAACTGCTATGCAATTGGCAATTGATGCTTTTGGACCAATTTCTGACAACGCAGGTGGTATTGCAGAAATGAGTGAACAGGAACCGATTGTTAGAGAAAGAACAGACATTTTGGATTCAGTAGGTAATACAACAGCGGCAACCGGTAAAGGTTTTGCAATTGCTTCTGCTGCATTAACTTCTTTAGCTTTATTTGCTGCTTACGTAACATTTACGGGAATTGACGGAATAAACATATTTAAAGCGCCAGTTTTAGCAATGTTATTTGTTGGAGGTATGATTCCTGTAGTATTTTCTGCTTTGGCAATGAATGCAGTAGGAAAAGCAGCCATGGAAATGGTTCAAGAGGTAAGAAGACAATTTAAAGCTATTCCTGGAATTATGGAAGGTACTGGGAAACCAGAATACGATAAATGTGTTGCAATTTCTACTCAAGCATCTTTAAAAGAAATGATGTTACCAGGTTTATTGACTATTGGTTTTCCTTTAATTATTGCATTTTTACCTTTAGCTTTTGGAATGGATAAACTAGCAATTGCTGAAATGTTAGGAGGCTATATGGCTGGTGTTACTGTTTCTGGTGTTTTATGGGCAATTTTCCAAAATAACGCAGGTGGCGCTTGGGATAATGCTAAAAAATCTTTTGAAGCAGGTGTTGAGATTAATGGAGAAATGACCTATAAAGGTTCTGATGCTCACAAAGCAGCTGTAACCGGAGATACTGTTGGAGATCCATTTAAAGATACTTCTGGCCCGTCTATGAATATTTTGATTAAACTGACTTGTTTAATAGGATTGGTAATTGCCCCTATTTTAGGAGGGCATTCTTCTGAAGAAACTCATAGTACTAATGAAATTAAAAAAGAAATAAATGTTGATGTTGAACAAACTTCAATAAATACAACTATTACTAACACTTCTATTAACGAAGATGAGAATGGAATAACAGTTACAGA
>CAJWAC010000034.1 GCA_913020555.1 uncultured Polaribacter sp.
TCCTGAAATGGCTACTGAACGACCAAAATAATTCCCATTAGCTCCATCTGAGGCTACTATTTTTTGTTCTTCAACCCAAGTACCAGAAGAGTTACGCTCAAAAATGTATGCAGCCCCAGCATTACCTATACCATTAGGATCTTCAGCATAAGCCCCCACAATGGCAACATCTCCTGAAATGGCTACTGAATAACCAAAATTATCAGACTGAGCTCCATCTGAGGCAGATGCTTTTATGATTTCATTCCAATTTTGAGCACTTAAAGATGCTGTAAAAAATAAGGAGAGTACTAAAATTTTAATGTAATTTAAAGTGCGTAACGCTTTTGCAAACGTAAATAGGGTATTTTTCCTCATAACTATATTGGGTATTATAATTTATTTAAAAACCTTATTTACAGGTTTTTAACTGTTTTTTTCTGATATATTGTGGGGGAAATTGTCTGTAAAGATAAGCGGTATTGGTCGATTAAATACTACCGTTCGTCGAAATATTTAAAAATTAAAACTCTAGTCTACGGCTTTTTAACATTTTAATGTTTGCTTTTATGTTTTTGTAAACTTAAAAAATGTATATGTTTTCATAGCTGTAATTTTATACTTTTAAAGTGGTTAAACTTTATAATGTGACAAATTTATTACTTTTTTGTTTATTTTAACTACTCATTAATGAGGGTATTTACCCTCATTAATGAGTAGTTAAGCGATTAGTAAATGCCGTTCATCGACATATTTATGTTAAATTAATCCTCGTTTTAAGGCAAACTTAATTAACTGAGGTGTATTTTGACAATTTGATTTTTCTAAAATGGCTCTTCTGTAAGTGTCTACAGTATGCTTACTAATAGACAATTTATTACCAATGTTTTGACTATTTAAACCATTAGACATTTCTCTAATAATTTGCAGCTCTCTATTATTTAAGTCTGTCTTGTATTTTACATTAAAGCGGAGTAAGCTGTCTTTTAATTCATCTATACAAATAGGACATAACAAATAATCAAAAACATTAAACTTTAAAGCTTTTATGGCATAATGGGCATAAGGTGATAGCAAAATTACTTTTACATTTGTTTCTTGCTTACTAATTTCTTCTGCAATTTCTAATCCTGATAATCTTGGCATTTCTATTTGAACAAAAGCTAAATCTGGTTGATTATTAAGCATAAAAATCATGCCTTTTTGGGGGTCTTTAAAAGTACCCACAATTTCTACATCATCAAATTTATGAAGCAAATTAGATGATCTATCTAAACATTTTGAATCAGCATCTATGATAACAGTTTTAATTTTATGCATTGTGTAGCTTCAATTTTATATACTTTTTTTTAAAATAAATTAGCGGCTATCATTGTTTTTTTTATTTGAACATATGCTCTTTTTTTAGAACCTCTAGATATATGAAAGGGCAATAAAATAAGAAGCTGTATTATTTTTACAATTTGTGATAGCTTGTGCATATGTATTTATGTGTTAAACAAATAACTGATACAAAATTATATTTTTAAATACCACCGGTCAATAGGGCATGGTACCTATTGACTGGTATTGTTTTTTTTTGTATCTACATAAAATTTAAATACTTTTAACCAATCCTATTACTGCACTACCTTTAGCCATGTTTTTATTTTTTAATTTGTACTCTACATTTGATGTTTTTTAAAAATAGCTTAAAACGCACTTTTTTATAAAAAGGCATTTTGAATAGTTTTATGTAATGGTAATTTTTAAAAGTGTATATGTTGCGAATACACGTAAATTTTATGTATATTTATAAAAACAAGAAAAACCTTATGCCAAACTACTTACTTATGAGGTTTTGTAAAAATACTACAACTTTTTTAGATTTATACTAGTATATTTTGCATAATATACTAGTACTTTTAGTAAAATATACTAGTATATTTACAAACTAGGTACTGATACGTGTTGTAAAAGTTACTGAAGTTTGTTTAAAAACATACGGATGCAGGTAGCAACCTTGCCTTTGGTATTACAAAGGTATTGGTAAGGGGCGCTTTATAGGATTTATAAAGAAACTAAATATAGCAAAGAATAGTTTGATTTGTTCGTTAACTATCTGTTATAAACGCATAAATTTCCAACACCAAGCAAAAGTGTATTTTACCACTTTAAAATACTAGGGTAATGCTCTTTTAAATAGGATTTTATTACAGCAATATCTTCTTTAGAGGTTAAATCTGGTACATGTTCAGAAAATGGAATGCCTAAAAACGATTCTGGATAATCTGAGATACAATTCAAAACAACGGTGGGCAATTCTTTTTCATTTCTAATAGGATGCACAGGACAGCGCTTTAAGTAAGGATATATCATGTTACCATCCAATTTAAAAATATTCATACTTACCCTAATTTTACTATTTTTGTCTTTATACTGTTTTGCTTCCTCCATTGATGGTTTTTCAATAATATCTTTTAGGTAATTGTTGCTATCTACATTCATTATAGCAAACGCATATATTTTTTTTAAAGAAAATGCTAAAGCATCTCTATCAAAAGAAATAAAAGCGTTTGTGCTTTGTACTTCTCTAATGCGTTGTAATGCAGTTACGGAGTATAAATTATCGCTATTACAAACAGAAAATGTTTGCTGCTTTAGCGCTGTAAACTGCTCTAATGCTTGTAAAACTGCATCTGCAGTGCCCATTGGCTTTACTCTGTTTTCTGGTATATATTGTATGGCAAATGAAATGTTTAAACCATTAAATTGATTGTTTGTTTTTTGTTTGCCATAAAACTCTTTAAACATGCCACCTTTTTCATTAATTACAATGTAAATGTTTTTGTAACCCGCTTTTTTTGCATTGTATAATAGGTAATCCATTAGTGGTCTTCCTGAATTACCAATACTAATTAAACTTTTACTTCGCTCATTTGCTTGCTCAGTTTCTTTTGAAGTAATGGATATAGCTGTGGTAGGCTTTTTCATTCTTGAAGACATACCACCTGCTAAAATCACTAAACTATTACACATCTTTTTATTGTTATAAAATTCTTGCACCACCATCCACCGAAGCTATATAAACATTTTTAGCACCAGCCTTGTAAATAGCTTTCATGATATGCTCTTCTCTGTTTTTTGGTGCTAATACTGTAATGCTTCCTCCACCACCAGAACCTACAATTTTTGCCCCCAAGGCTCCAGCATTTAGAGCAGCATTAATCATATCATCAATTTTTGGTACTGTTATTTTTAATAAATTCTTTAAATAATAATGATGTTCATTCATTAAATCTCCAATTTTAATGATGTCTAATTCTTCTTTTTTAAACTCTTTTAAGGCAGCTTTAGTAACGTTATAGTTGCCTATTGCAGCCTCTAAATAGGGTTTTAAATCTTGAGAAACACAATTTAAATAGTTTTGCAAGTCTTTGATATTGGCTGTTTCTATTTTAAAATTTGGAAGTTCTTTTTTTACTTCTTCTATGGCCTTCCATGCATTTGTTCTCAATCTTTTTAATAAACCAATCGTTTCTTTCGGAACTCCAGAATCTGCCATTATTAAACCTGTAATTGGTTTTTTTAGAACTTGATAAGCAAAATGATCTCCAGTTTCTAAATAAATGATATTTCCTAGTCCAATACTATATTGATCCATTTTACCACCAGGCGCATTAAACTCTAAAACCTCTGCTTCAAATGCCAATTGAGAAATGTATTCTGGTGTTAACAGATGTTTAGGGCCAAAAGCTTGTAATAAAAACTGCACCCAAGCAATGGTTAAAGCGGATGAGCTAGATGTACCCGAATTTATAGGAATTGTGCCTGTTATTAACACGTTATAACCACAATTAGGAATGCAATTGTATCTTTTTAATACTTGTAAGGCAGCCTGTAAAAAATCTTCTTTTTCTAGCTTTGTAAATGGTTTATTTAGTGCAATTATTCTTTTTTTATTGATGTCTGGTAAATCAATATTAAAGGTATTCGAATTATTTTTGGTTGCTTTTACTGTAATGTACCTATTTATTGCACATGCAATTATAGGCAGGCCCAAGTAGTCTTGATGATCACCAAACAGACAGGTTCTTCCGGGTGCTATTGATATGATTTCTTTCAAAAATGGTTATTTTTTTTCTACAATTTCTTCAGGTGCAAAATAAATTTCTTTTGCTGTCCATCGTTTTTGTAGGTTTTTTAAACTTATTTTAAAATGGCTGAAGTTTTTATTGGTTTTTACCGTCCAGCCAACCTCTGCATAAGCAGCAATTCTAGGAAAAACTCTATAATGCATATTGCCATTAGTAGGAATCCATTCTCCCCACATTTGACAACCTAAACCAATAACTTTATCATGATATTTTTGATCTAATTTTTTAGGAATAGGATCAAACGAGTATGCCTTTAATAAAGGTAAATTTTTGTAACTATAATCTAGATAGGTAAATGTATGTAAAGAATTTACAATTTCATAACCGTTACTAGCAGCTGTTGTTGCTAAATCTACATCTCCTTTCCAAAAGTGTATGATGCTTTCTTGCGCCAGTTTTTGTGTGGTTTTTGTATCTTTTTTATCTTGATAATGATGTAAATTATGCCCCATAATCTCATTCCACCCCATCATTCTTCTTCCCTTACTTTGTAAATATTTAGAAATATTGTTGGTAAAATACACTTGTAAATCTGCTGGCGTTGCTAGATTGTTTGCTTTCATATATTTTTGAACAGCAGCAGAAGATTTCCAATGATTGTATTTTACTTCATCTCCACCAATATGAATAACCTTAGACGGGAAAAGTGCCATAACTTCATCTAAAACGTCTGTTAAAAACTGTATCACTTTTTGATCTGAAACATTATAAACATCTTTACTAACACCAAATTTTATGGGCACTTCAATTTCTTTTCCAGAAGTACCTAACCTAGGGTAAGCTGCAATAGCTGCAGTAGAATGACCTGGCATTTCAATTTCAGGAACTACCGTTATGTGTCTCTCTTTTGCATATGCAATGATCTCTTTAATTTCAACTTGAGTGTAAAATCCTTCATGTGGTTCTGCAGATTGTATTGGGCTATCCCATTGTAAAGGACCAATTTGTGTGCTTTTTCTCTTGGAACCAATTGCTGTTAATTTTGGATATTTTTTAATTTCAATACGCCATCCTTGATCATCTACCAAATGCCAATGAAAAATATTCATTTTTAAAAATGCCATTTCGTCTAACAACATTTTTACTTGTTGCATTCCTTTAAAATGCCTGGCTTCATCTAACATAAAAGAGCGCCATTTAAATCTAGGCGCATCAATAATTTTAACGGATGGTATCTTTATATATTTTTCGTATTTGGAGTAGTATGCATTGTAAGAGCAAATTTGTTTTAAAGTTTGTACTGCATAAAACCAACCTGTATTACTTTTTGCACAAATGATAATTTTATCTTCAGAGATTAATAGTTCATAAGCTTCGTCAGATAAGTTTTTATCCACTTGAAAAGTGATAGTATTACTTTTTAAACTTTGATGAGCACTTAGCTTAGGTAATACATTAAAATCATTTTTTAAATAGTCTTTAATAGTTTTGGCAACAGTTTTACTATCATTATCAAAGACAATTTGAGTTTCTGAGTTGATTTTAAAAGTACCATTACCCAAAATTAATTTTTGAGGTTGGGGTGTAATATACAGTTCTTGTGTTGTCATATTTTGAATACTAGCAATTAATACACAACTTAAAATGACTAAGTATTTTGTTTTCATGTTGGTGAGGTATCGTTTTACTTCTAAAAATAGATTTTTATTTATTCATCTTTAAGAAAGATAAATGATATTTAATTCCGAGATTTATCATAGCACTGCTTAATGCACCACCTTTAGCCTTTACATAACCACCAGACGCTCTAAAACTTAAACTGTTATTAATTTTGTAATTAAAACCAGCACTTGGTTTAAAAATTAAACCTTCACCAGTACTAACATCACCACCTCCTGCTGCACCTGCTAAGACTTGACCAAACAAAATTACTTTATCATTTAAAAAAGGATTGGATTTAGCTCCTAAACCAACAATACCCTCTGCATAGGCGCCAGCACCGCCAAAACTTGCAAATGCAGTTTGCCCTGCAACATATATATTTTTAGTCAAGTCAAAATTAATTTGTAATGCTATTTGATGTAAATCTTGATCTGGAAAATCTTTATCTCTAGCAGCATCTATGTAATAATCATGCTTTACAATTACTTCAAAGCCTTTAAATTTTCCTCCAGAAAATGATTTATCAGAAATAATTCCATTTCTTTCCACATAGTATTTAAGCCCTATCCCAAACGAAGAAGTATTAAAATACGAGTTTGGTGATATTACCAGACCTGTATTTATTGATAAAAAGAAATCATTAAAAATTCGTTGCTCAATAGATAGATCTGGATAGAGTAAAAAACCACCTTGTGTATCTACTCCCCCACCACCAGCAGCTCCCACACCAAATTTTGCTAGAATATTGGTATTGTTTTTATTGATGGGTAAAAGGTAACCCCCTCCTACAAACACATCCATAAATCCGGCTTTAATCCCATCGAAAGCACCATCAACTTTTAAGAATGCAAACCAATTTTTAGCAAAATAGTTTGCCAATTCAAATCCTGCAAGTCTAATTGTTTTGTTATTATTTATGTCTTGCGTATCGCCTTTTATTCTAAGGTTATTTTGATGAAACATTAAGGAGGTTCTTTTAGAATTAACATTCCAATCAGACTTTTTTAAAGTTTCAAAATCGTATTCACTTTCAGCGTTTTTGTAAGTGGCAAACGTAAAATTTAAAGGAATTTCTAACCCGATATTAATTTGGTGCCCTTTAATTTCTCCTCCGTCAAAAAAGTTAACATAACTCCAACCAGAATTCAAAGAGATTTTTTTAAAATCATAGCCTAAGTTAAAATGTGGTAAAATAAATATTCCACCACCATCTGGAGCAGCTGCGCCTCCACCAGCACCTAAATGAAAACCTGTATCAACATAAAAGTCTTTGCCTAAATATTTTTTTATTCCTGCATTTACGCCTAAGGTAAAAAAACCACCTCTTTCACCGGAAACTGCACCATAAATTCCTGCTCCTACATACGCCCAATCATTTAACAGTAAGTTGTAATGAATACCTGTAAGCCCCATGTTTTTTTCATTAACAATTTTGGTTTCTGGCATACCAATAGAAAGAAAGTCTATTTTACCAAAGGCCGTTTGATTCATTTTTTTAGGTACATCTATACTTTGCGATAGTAAAGAATTAACCGAAAACAAGACTGACCATAAAATTAATATCTTTTTCATAAAATCATCTTTTTTTAATTGTTATAATAATAGTTTTTGATGTTGGCGTATTGCTCCATTTTGCTGTGCTCTTCAAAGGTACTAATACGTTAGCTTCTGGAAAATAAGTAGCTGTGCATTGCGCAGGAATGGAATATGGCACTGCTAAAAACCCTTTTGCTTCTCTTTGTTGATTATTAAAATGACTTGTTAAATCTACCAAATCTAATTTTTTTAACCCTAAGGATTTCATATCCTTAGGATTCATAAAAATAACTCTGCGCTCATTTAAAACTCCTCTGTATCTGTCATTTAAGCCATAGATAGTTGTATTGTACTGATCGTGAGTTCTAACCGTCATCATCATAAATTGATTTTTCTCAAGAACAATATCCGAAGGTGAGTTTACACTAAAATTGGCTTTGCCTGTATGTGTTGGTTTAAAATTATTTTCTCTAGCATTATTGGGTAAATAAAAACCTCCGTCAATTCTAACTCGCTGATTGTAGTTTTTAAACCCAGGAATTGTAGCTTCTATTTTATCTCGAATAAAATCATAATTAGTAATTAAACCAGACCAATTTGTAGTTGATTTTTTTAAAGTTGCCTGCGCTAATCTTCCTACTATTGCAGGTTCACTTAATAAATCTTCAGAACAAGGCTTTAGATTTCCTTGAGATTTATGCACAACCCCCATCGAGTTTTCTACAGATACAAATTGTTCTCCAGATGCTTGAATATCTTTCTCTGAGCGTCCTAAACAAGGTAATATTAATGCTTTTTTGCCATGAATTAAATGACTTCTATTCAGTTTTGTTGAAATATGCACTGTTAAATTACAATTGCGTAAAGCCTCTGCGGTAAATTCTGTATCTGGCGTGGCTGAAATAAAGTTACCCCCCATACCTAAAAAAACCTTTGCTTTTTTTTGATGCATTGCTTCAATGGCATTAACCACATCTAACCCGTGCTTTCTTGGCGCTTTAAAACTAAATTCTTTTTCTAAACTGTCTAAAAAGTCATGTTTTGGTTTTTCCCAAATACCCATTGTTCTATCTCCTTGCACATTAGAATGGCCACGCACAGGACAAGTGCCTGCCCCTTTTTTACCAATACTGCCTTTTAAAAGGAGGATGTTTACAATTTCTCTAATATTATCTACTGAGTTTTTGTGCTGGGTTATACCCATAGCCCAACAGATAATAACTTTTTCGTTTTTGATAATTAGGTTTGCCGCCTGTTCTATTTCTTTTAAAGACAAACCCGTTTGTGGCAGCAAATAGGCTATTGAATAGGTATTTAAGTCATCTAATAAATCTTCAATACCATATGTTTTTTCATTAATAAAATCGTGATCAAAAACAGAATTAGGCTCTTTTTGTTCTTGCTCAACCATTAATTTTAATATGATTTTTAATAAAGCTACATCTCCATTAATTTTTACTTGTAAAAATAAATCTGTTAAATCTTGACCAGAACCAAACCACTTTAAAGGATTTTGAGGGTCTTTGTAATTCATTAAACCCACTTCTGGCAGTGGATTTATAGTAATTATTTGACTGCCTTTTTTCTTAGCTTCACCTAAAGCTGTTAACATTCTAGGGTGATTGGTCCCTGGGTTTTGACCCATGACTATAATTAAATCTGTATGATTAAAATCATCTAGCGTAACTGACCCTTTGCCAATTCCTAAAGTTTCAGAAAGGGCTACTCCACTAGACTCATGGCACATATTAGAACAATCTGGTAAATTATTTGTACCAAATTGACGTACAAATAATTGATATAAAAATGCAGCTTCATTGCTAGTTCTTCCAGAAGTATAAAAAATAGCTTCATCTGGCGAGTGCAGCGCATTTAATTCTTGAGCAATTATTTTAAAAGCAGCTTCCCAAGAAATTTCCTTGTAATGGTCTGCTCCTTCAGGTAAATAAACAGGATGCGTAATTCGTCCTTTTTTGCCTATTTCATAATCAGATAGTTTAGAAAGACTGCTTACCGCGTATGTAGCAAAAAATAACGGAGAAACTTTATTTTTTGTGGCTTCTTCAGCTACAGCTTTTGCACCATTTTCACAATATTCAGCTAAAAAAGCTCTCTTTTCATCAGGATCTGGCCAAGCACAACCCGGACAATCAAATCCATATTTCTGATTCAAGTTTTTTAACAAACGAATGCCTTTAATAACCCCAACTTCATTTTTAATATGACTTAATGCAGAACCAATTGCTTTTGGACCAACAGATGTTTTAGGAACTTCTGTAAGCTCTATGCCTGTTAATTTTTCTGGTGGTTGTGCATTTGATTTATCAGCCATTCTCTAAATGTTAATTTGATTTGGATTTGCGTAGATTGTCATTCGTTTTTTTCTCGTAAACCCTATCAAACAAATTCCAAATTCTTTAGCAAAATCTACTGCTAAAGATGAACAAGCAGAAACAGCAACTATAACAGGAATCTTTGCAATAAATGCTTTTGTTACAATTTCGTAAGATACTCTACCACTTACCATTAAGTATTTTGCGTCTTTCAATATTTTATGCTGAAGTAGAAATCCAACGGCCTTATCTACGGCATTATGTCTGCCAATATCTTCTTTGATGGTTAAAATATCTTTATTTTTATTAAAAATAGCAGCGGCATGACTTCCTCCAGTTTTTTGAAAGATTTTTTGAAAGTCATTCATGATACGATGCATCTCATGAAGGTAATCTAAAGAGATCTCAGGGTTTTCTTGTATAGCGTTGCCATTAACCTTTATATCTTTTAACTCTTTTTTACCGCAAATACCACAAGAAGAGACTGATAGTAAGGTTCTTTTATTTAAATACCCTTTTCCTAAATTAATATTTGAAATGGTAACATTTATAATACTAGGAATATTAACTTCTTTTTTTATAATTTGATATGCTAATTCTTTATCATTTTTATAAATATCTTCTGCAAAAAGTAGGCCCCTGATTAACTCAAAATCATCCTTTGGAGTTCTCATTACCACAGTATATGGTTTTGTGTTGATATTAATTTGCAAAGGAGCTTCTACAACTAAAAAATCATCGATTTTTAAATGATGGTCTGTTGTTACTTTTAAACCTTGATAGTTGGCTGTTTGCATAAGAAAAAGAAATACTGCTATTTCAACAAATTTAATGAAAAACTATCAGTAACTAATTATTTAATTTATCGCAAATAAGTACTTTGTATTTATTATTTAGGTCTGTAGTTAAAAATATGTACACTTCTCCCCCATCTTTTATTTTAGTTTCCTTTCTAAATTGAGCTACAGTTTTTGGGAAGTTTCTAGTAGTAATATTTGCTTTTTTATTAGGTAGCATTTTCCTCAATTCCTTTTTATCATAATTGATATTATGTTTGATTTTAAAACACCTACCCGGAAAATCAATTAATTCTTTTGAAGTATATAAATGTGAATGTTGATGTAACTTAGAAATATTGAGTTTTTTAGAAATTTGATGAAACCCTCCTGATTTTAATATGGCTGCATTGGGTTCATACAAATAAGTGAGCGGCTCAGTATAATCTGAAATAACTTTTTCTTCTAAATTAAAATTAAACTCTTGTTTGTTTTCTCTCTGAAAGTTAATCGTTTTAATTTCAATAAAATCAGTATACTCTTTTTCTAATAAAAATAACAGTTCTTTTACTTCATTGTTAATGGCAACAATATGAACTTCTTTTACATTTTTTAAATCCTTAATTGTATTTGAAATATCTAATATTGGCGAAACTTTTATTAAAATATATTTTGCTTTAGAGAAGAAGAAATCAATTTTAGGAGGTACATAAGGCAGACAATCCTTTAATAAAAAAACTTTACCTTTTAGATCATTTCTTCTTGATGGATCAATATAAATACAATCAAAATTTTGTTTGTTTGTTTTTAAAAAATCAAATCCATTTCCCGAAAATGTCTCAATATTATCAACTTTAAATTGTTGATAATTGTGTTTTACAATTCTTGATAAATCTTCATTGATTTCACAATGTAAAACTTTTTTAAATTGTTTGGAGAAGTAATAACAATCTACTCCAAAACCTCCAGTGATATCTATAATTGCACCACCTAAAACTAACTGAGATTTATATTGGGCAGTTATTTCTGATGACGTCTGCTCTATACTCAGTTTTGCAGGATAATAAATGTTATTAGTAGCAAACCAAGTGCCTAACTTTTTTTTCGATTTTTGTTTTGCAATAATTTGGTTGGCCATTTCCTGCGCAGAAATATCTTTAAAAGGACTTCCTTTTAAAATCAATTTTGTGATTTCTGTATGTAAATTATCAACAATAAATTGCTGAACCTCAGGTTTAAGAATGGCTAAATTCAAATTGAATTAAAGGCTTTTTGTTAATGACTGTACTATCTTATTTTCTGATAAAAACTCTTTTAAAATTACTTTTAAAGCAGTGTAACATGGCACAGCTGTTATCATTCCAATAATTCCAAAAAGTAAACCTCCAATAACAATTACCAAAAATATTTCTAATGGGTGAGATTTTGTGGTCTTCGAAAAAATGACAGGCTGACTTACAAAATTGTCTAAAATTTGTGCCAATCCGTAACAGAATAAAATCCAAAGTGAAGTTGGTAGAATTTCCGATTGAAAATCTAAACCAATATTACTTGTCATAGACAGGATAAACATTAATACACATCCTATTAAAGGGCCAACATATGGTATTAAATTTAGCAAAGCACATAAAAGTGCAATTACAATACCATTAGAAATACCAAAGGACAATAATATGATTGTGTAAATGATGAATAAAATAAATATTTGAATAATTAAGCCTATAAAATAACGAGAAAGTAAATTGTTAATGGTTTCTAACGATTTTGCAAAACGAGTTTCCGTGTTGTTGGGAATTAGAGTTAAAATACCATTTTTAAGCAATTGACTGTCTTTCATAAAAAAGAACGAAATAAATAAAACAGAAAAAACTCCAATACTTAAAGACCCTAAAGCAGCCATAATTGAATTGAATAGATTTGGGATTGCCTGAAACTGACTCGCCAAATCTATACTTTCAATTTCTTTTAAAATATCAATTCCTTTTGATGAAAAATAGGCAGTGATTTGATTAAATATATCCTGAACATTGGCCTGTAGTTTATCCACTTCTAAAAGAGATAAACTTTTTCCTTGCTCTAAAATTAATGGAATAAATAAAACCACAATTCCTGTTAATAACCCCAATAAAATAAACATAGTAGCAATAACTGCTAAAGTGTTTGGAAGTTTTAATTTAGTTCTTAAAAAAAGAATAAATGGTCTACCTATTAGTGATAAAACACCAGCAATAATTATATAAACTAAAACAGATTGTATTTTGAGAAGAAAATAGCCTAAAAGAAATAATCCTAAGACAATTCCTAAAGCTCTTAAAATTCCGTTTGCTATTTTTTTTGAGCTCATTAGTTATATCCTTTTACTTCTCCCATACTTAATTTTCCACCACTTGAAAAAGTGTGATTGGTTGGTAATAAAGCTCCGCTTTCTGTGGTAATCCAATCTTCCCAAGTTGCAGGAGTGCCATTCATTCTGCCATTTTTTAAATACATTTTATAACTTTTAGGAATGTAGTTTTCATCTAACAGCCAAACATAACTATCTCCAGGAGTTGATCCTCCACTTGTGTAAGTTACCCTTAAGGCAGTTTCATTTTCGATATTTTCGATACTTCTTACTACGCCATCATCAAATAATTTATGAGGAGCTACCAACCAAAAGGAATCATTGTTAAAAATATCCCAAGCTTGTTTTACAATTTTCTCATCAGTGTCCTCTTGTTTTATACCGTCAAAAAAAATAGTGCTTTTATCTTTATCTGCAGGATATAAATGTACTCTAAATTTATCCCAAGAAACATCTGCAATATGTTCTTTTTTATCCCATTTAAAGGTTCTACTGCCGGCAAAACTCCATTCTAAAAATCTTGTGTTTTTGTAGTTTTCGTGTTCAACAGCTTTCAGGATTTTGTGCGCAAGTATATCTGCCTCTTGATTATACGCTTTTACAGTTCCCATATTTATTTCCATACCAAATAAAGAAAGCGTATGTTTTGTAGGTAACTTAAAACCAGCTTCTGTATTTTTCCAATCTGACCAAGAACCAGAAATACCACCAATAGGAACAACACTTGCCCAGATTTTGTAAGAAGTAGGAAAATAATTTTCATCTAAGATCCATAAGTAAGAATCTCCAGGAGTTGAACCTCCAGATGTGTATGTAATCATTAACGCATCTTTACCTTCGTATTTTACAATACTTCTTTCAGTGCCCTTATCAAAGATTTTAAAGGGAGCAATTAACCAAAAAGAATCATTATTAAAAAAACCTTCTGCTATTTTTAATATTTCTGTATTCTCAACTTTATTATTATCAACAAAAACTTCCGATTTTGAGTTGTCTTTAGTATTTAAAATCACTTTATTTTTATCCCAAGAAACTGTAACACTATTTTTTTGTTTATGCCATTTGTAAAAATGTTTATTTCTAAAACTCCATTCTAAAACCTCAGCATTTTCAAAAGCTTCATGATTAATAGCGTTAAACATTTTAATAGCTAAAGCATCTGCTTCTTTCCCTTTTTCACCCTTAGGTAGGGCTTCATTATTGATAAAATAAAATACAACTCCAAAACCAATAATTAAAAAAATAATTATTCCTATAACTTTTAAAAACTTCTTCATAAAAATGTAAATTAAAAAGCTAATTTATCATTTTTATATCACTCCTTATTTATTTTTCTAGAATAATGTAAATCCTTTAAAAGATTTCTATTTTTTGTAGTTTCATCTTATAAGTAAAAGCCTATTTAGAAACAACTTTAAAATTCAGGAAAAAGTTTTTTAAATTTCTTTGGAATTTCTTTAGAAACAGCAATTTTATTTTTGGTAAAAGGATGTATAAACTCCAACTTAAAAGCATGTAAATACAAGCCTTTTCCTTTTAATTTTAAGTTATCTACACCATAAATCTTATCTCCTAAAATTTGGTGGCCAATTCCTGACAAATGCTTTCTTAATTGGTGTTTTCTACCTGTTTTTGGGTGTAATTGCACTAAATTCAAAGCCTCAAAACGTTTGGAATCTAATGATTTGAGAACTTTAAAATTTGTACTTGTATTTTTACCATCAACCTCTAAATTAATAGTTCCTGCAGAACACATTTTACCAACTGTTATTGCAACATAGGTTTTTGAAATTTCTTTAAATTCAAATAATTTATTCAATTGTTGAATTGAAGTACTTGTTTTTCCTACTAACAAAACGCCGCTTGTTGGGTAATCTAATCTATGAATGGGTTGAGGGTTTACAGCATCTGATTTTGTACTATTTTTTAAGTTTTGAGAAAGTGCATTTTTAATAGATACAAATTGATTACCACTGACTAAAATTCCCGCTGGTTTGTAAATAATTGCTAAATAATCATCTTCATATAGTACCTCTAAATTGAGTTTTAGCAATTTAGAGGTTGCTGAATTTTTAGCTTCAAAAAGTTCTATTTTTTCTCCTCCAGAAATATATTTTGATGTTGTTGCTAAAACTCCGTCAATAAAAATTAATTCTTTTTTAATTGCTTTTTTGATTGCTGATTTTGTAGCAATCGTTTTAAAAATACCAACAGCATATTCTTGAAAACGAATCAAAACTTCTTGCTTACAAGCAATATGTGTTTCTATAATACTCAAAACATATTATTTAAAATGTAAATTCCCGCAAATGCGGGAATTTACGAATCAATTATCCTTTTTATAATTTTTAGGTCTCTTTGAACGCACTGGCGCTTTTGGCTCAGGTTTTAATTGGAATTCATTTCCTTTTAATAATCTTAGCGCTTCTGCAACTGCTTTTTCTAGCTGTGGATCTTTACCTTCTAATACCTGTTTAGGATCTTGATGTACTTCAATATCTGGAGCAACACCTTCACCTTCAACAGCCCATTCACCATTTACATCATAAAAACCACCTCTTGGTGCAACCATTCTTCCACCATCTATAAAACGTGGAGTGTCCCAAGTTCCTACCAAACCACCCCAAGTTTTTGTACCCACTAAAGGTCCCATGTTTTTTTCTTTAAACATATAAGGCAATAAATCTCCACCCGAACCAGCTCTTTCATTTATAATCATCACTTTTGGCCCCCAAATTCCTGCCATTGGTGTTGTCCATGGTCTTCTACTTTCACTCTTACTATTGAAATAGCCAACCACTTCTCTAGACATAATATCAATCATATAATCTGCAGCAGAGCCACCTCCATTATTTCTTTCATCTATAATTACACCTTTTTTATCTTGTTGCGAAAAATAATATTTATTGAAAGAAGTAAAACCGGCACCACTTGTATTTGGCACATAAACATAAGCCAATTTTCCATTAGAAAGTTGATTTACTTTTCTTCTATTGTTTTCTACCCAATCTATAGATCGTAAAGCACGTTCACTTGAAGTTGGAGTTATTAAAACAGTTTTGGCATCCTTAAAAGATGGTTTTGTATTTGTTTTGATATAAATTTCTCTTCCGGCAGTTTGTTCTAAAAGTTGGAATGGATTCATTTGAGATGTTAGCTCAACACCATTTATAGCCAATAAATAATCGCCTTCATTTATATTAGTTCCTGGCAAGCCCAAGGGTGCTTTTATATTTGGATTCCAACGTTCTCCTTTATAAATTTTTTTAAAGCGATATAAACCTTGATGAACCTCTAAATCTGCTCCTAAAAGACCGACAGGAACTCTATAAGTATTTGGATAATCGCCGCCAGAAACATAAGAATGCCCAATTGCAACTTCTCCGCTCATAATATCAACTACATAATTTAAATCGCTTCTATGTTTTACATCGTTAATCCAAGGCGCATACCATTTGTAAACGTCATTCCAGGGCGCACCATGCACATTATCAACATACAGGAAATCTCTCATAAATCGCCAGCCCTCTTTAAAAATTTGATGCGCTTCTGCTTTAGGATCAACTTTAACTTTCATATTTGTTGACAAACTTTTCTTTCCTGCTTTCGCAGCTTTAGCATCTTCTATACTCCAAGAACCTCTTTTAGAAATTAAAATTGAATTTCTATCATTTGAAGCATTCATAGAAGAAACTCCAGTTGCAAATACTGTTGCCTTTTCTTTGGCAACATCATAACTGTGTACTGTTAATCCTGGTGTATTAGGTTTTGATTCCGCTATAAAAACTTTATTTTTCGGTCCTTTTAAAAGTGCTAGATAATTACTTGTAGGTAATTTTAAAGCTACAGCCCTCTCAAACAAACCGTTTTCATCAATAATAACTTTAATTTTTTTGTCTTCTTTTTTAACTTCCTTTTTGTTTTCTTGTTTTTCTTTTTTAGCTTCTGATTCTTTTTCGATAGTTTCTTCATCAGTTTTTGGAAGTACAGGAGCCTTATCTTTCGAGTTTAAAACCACAGCATATAGCGCCCTAGAAACACTTGGATCATAAGAACTCATATCTAGCCAACCTGTTTGCAAACCATAATCTGTACTTGCAAGCGTATAAATATATTTACCGCTAGCATCCCAAACTGGTGTAATGGCATCTGCAATTGGATCTGTAATTTGAACTATTTTTTTTGTGCTTATTTGATACGCAAAAATAGATTTGAAATTATTATTGTTTTGTTTTGCATATGCAATCCAGTCACTATCTGGTGACCATTTAGGATTCATAGTTCTGTTTGGATGCGCATACCCATCTGCATCAACTTTGGTAATTTTTTTAGTTTCAATATCTATAATCCAAATGATAAAATTTGTGTCTGTATAAGCGATATATTTTCCGTCTGGAGACCAATCTGGTTGAAAATAAAAGGTGGGATTTGGTAATTTTACATACTCTAAATTTTCTCCTTTTTGATTTGCTATAACCATTTCATACTCTCCATTTTTATCTGAAAACCATGCTATCTTATCACCTTTTGGTGACCAGATAGGAGAACGATCTGCAACACCAGAAGAATTGGTTATATTTCTCCAAGTTCCGTTTTCTTTTGGAACAGTAAAAATCTCACCTCGATATTCGAAAACTGCTCTTTTTCCATTAGGTGAAATGTTTGGATTGGTTAAATTTCTTCCATTAACATCCATCCACCTGACTCTTGAATAATTTAAATCTCCCTCTACTTGAATTACAATCTGTTTTGTTTCTTTTGTCTTTGGATTCAAAAAATGCAAAAAACCACCCTGTTCATAAACGATTCCATTTTTATTGGCATCAATATTTTTTACATCAAACTTTTTATGAAATGTAACCTGCGTTTCTTGTTTTGTTTTGAGGTTATAAGACCAAATATTTGCTGTGTAATCTCTTTCAGAAATGTAATACACATCATTATTAAACCAAACAGGATTTACGTGTCTTTCTCCATCTTTTTGCGGAGTTTTAACAAGTGATTTAGTTTTTAGATTTAAAATCCAAATAGGCATGGCTTGTCCGCCTCTATAATTTCTCCATTCTGCATCCCAACTGGTAATTGGTGTATAGGCAATGTATTTATTATCATTAGAAATTTTACCATAAGCTGCTCTTGGAACTTCAAAAGCATTTGGCATCCCTCCTTTTATGGAAATTGTGTAAAATTTATTGGTTTGTGTTGGTCTTCCTTCTCTTCCAGAACGAAAAAGAATTTTCCCATCAGGTGTCCAACCTTGCACAAAATCTCCTGCTGAATGATATGTTAACCTTTTGGGCTCTCCACCTTTTACTGAAACCAAATACACATCGCTATTTCCATCATATTGGGCTGTAAAAGCTACCCAATTACCGTCTTTTGAAAAATGTGGATCAGATTCTAAACCAATATTGCTAGTTAACCTTACTGCATTTCCTCCACTTAATGAAGCTTTCCATAAATCTGCGCCATAAACAAAAACTACTTCTGAGCTTGACATTGTTGGTTGCCTCAATAATCTTGTTCCTTGTGAAAAACTATTAAAAGTAAATAGTAAAATAGAAAGTATAAATATTTTTTTCATAGTAAATAAATTTTAATTGATGCTTTAAAGATAAAATAACGTGTTTAGAAAAGTACAAATGATATGTTAAAGAACTATTTATATTATTTTGCAAATAACTGCTTAAGGTCTTTAAAGGCTTTAAATTCTAATGCATTTTCTTCTGGATCTTTAAAAAACATGGTAGCTTGTTCTCCAACTTTCCCTTTAAACCTTATACAAGGTTCAATTTGAAAATTTATGTTTGCAGCTTTTAGTCGATCAGCCAAAGTATGCCAATCTTCCCAAGTTAAAACAACGCCAAAGTGAGGTACAGGAACATCATGGCCATCTACTGGATTAGAAATTCGTTCTGGTTTAAAATCTTCTTTCATATGAATTACCAATTGATGCCCAAAGAAATTAAAGTCTACCCAAGTATCTGTACTTCTGCCCTCTTCACAATTTAAAACATCTCTATAAAAAGCTCTGCACTTTTCTAAGTTTTTAACTGGGATGGCCAAGTGGAATGGTTGTACATTCATAAATATAAAAATTTATTTTTAAAATCCAATTGCGGTATCATCTCCTCTAGGATCTGCTCCACCCTCTAATTTTTCATTTGGTAAAACTAAAATGGCATCAACTCTTCCTATAATTAACGAATTTCTTTCTAAAATTTTATAACCTAAACTTTCTAATTTTGATTTTGTTTCTTCACTAAAACTATTCGGCTCCATTCTAATTACATCTGGTAACCATTGATGATGAAAACGAGGTTGATTCACAGATTCTTGCATTCCCATATTATATTCAACAACGTTTAAAATATTTTGCAAAACAGAAGTAATAATTGTAGAGCCTCCAGGTGTACCTACAACCATTTTCAATTTACCATTTTGCTCAATAATGGTAGGAGTCATGGAACTAAGCATTCTTTTTTCAGGAGCAATTGCATTTGCTTTAGACCCCAACAATCCATAGGCATTTGGTGTGCCAGGCTTGCTTGAAAAATCATCCATTTCATTATTTAAAATAAATCCTGCACCTTTTACAACAACTTTAGAACCGTAGCCAGTGTTTAAGGTTGTTGTTACAGAAACTGCATTTCCAAACTGATCTATTATTGAATAATGTGTGGTTTCATCACTTTCAAAACCTAAAATGTTTCCATGAGAAACTTCGGAAGAAGGTGTTGCTTGACTCCAAGAAAAAGACTCCATTCTTTTCTTAATGTAGTTTGCATCTATTAAACTATCAATAGGAACTTTTACAAAATCAATATCACCCAAATAATGAGCCCTATCTGCATAACTTCTTCTTTCTGCTTCCGTTAATAATTGAATGTATTCTGTAGAGTTCTGTTTTATTTTTGATAAATCAAAAGGTTCTATAGATTTTAATATTTGTGCCAAGCAAATTCCACCACTTGCGGGCAAAGTCATTGAAGTGATGTTGTAATCTTTATACTTAAATTCTATAGGTTTTCTCCAAACAGCTTTGTATTTTTCTAAATCTTGATGTGTAATAATTCCACCTAATTCTTTTACATAGTTCACTAATAAATCTGCAGTTTTTCCTTTGTAAAACCCATCTTTTCCTAAATCTCGAATACGCTCTAATGTTTTTGCTAAATCTGCTTGTTTTAAAACGTCACCTTCTTTCCATTTATTTTGAAAAGGAGTTTTATAAGTATTTACCTCTTTAAATAAATCAGATTTACTATTTAATGAAGCCGCTTGTTTTTTCGTAATTTTAAACCCGTTTCTAGCTAAATCAATAGATGGCTGGATCAATTCTTTTATAGGTAAAGACCCAAATTTTTGATGAACTTCGAAAACTCCAGCTACAGATCCTGGTACACCAACTGCATTACCCCCGAGTGTACTTTTTTTATCAATTACATTTCCTAATGAATCTAAATACATGTCTTTGTGAGCTGATAACGGAGCCTTTTCTCTAAAATCTAAAGCTCCTTTCTTACCATCTTTATTCCGGTAAACTAGAAAACCTCCACCACCAATATTACCAGCAACAGGATATACAACAGCTAATGCAAAATGTGTTGCAATCATTGCGTCATAAGCGTTTCCTCCTTTTTTCAATATATCTGAGCCAATTTGAGAAGCTTCTTCTCTTGCGGAGACAACCATTGCCTTTTCTGTTACCAAACCTGTGGTTTTTTCCTCTTGACAAGAAATGCACAATACAAAAGCACATAATAATAAATGTATTTTTTTCATAATAAAGATTATTTTTCTCACTGTAATTTAAATTGTTTATAACAATTAGTTTGATTTTAATCGTTGATTTGTAAATTCAATTAAATCTTTAAAAAAGAGTTTAAAATCTTCAGCAAAATCTAACTCTAGTTCTTTTAAGTCTGAAATAGCCAAGTGCATTTGAGATTTTCCTTTCGTTCTATTATTCATCCCGTTTAAAACTTTTGCAATACCTTCTTTAAATTGGTAATTGAATAGAATATCATATTCAACCATATATTTGATAAACTGTTGGGATTTGACAGGTAATTCTGGTGATTTTTTAGCGAATAATTGATAAATAGAGTTGGTGTATACCTCTAAAGGAATTGCGGAGTAACTGTTCCAATTTTTAGCTAAGAAATAATCATAAAATATATCAATTATTACCCCATCATAATGCCTATAACGTTTATGCAAGCGTCTTTTACTCTTTCTTACAATTTCATGAGCATCTGTAAAAGTATCTATTTCTCTATGCAAAAAAATACCTTGTTGAATCTCTTTGGGGTAATTTTTAAAATGATTCCCTTTAATATGATCAGCTATAAAATTACCAATCATAATATTAGTGTTATTCTGAGACAAGTAAAGATGTGCTAAAAAATTCATCGTCTAAAAATAATGAAAGGAAATTAGAAAAAGACTTATTTTTTATTAAATCAGAATTATTATCCTACTAGCATTCATTCCAACATCATAAATCTTAAATTTCAGCTTTAAAATCTGATATTCTAGTTATGTTTTAAAATTATACCAAAAATTTTGTGTCCAATTTTTATGGATCACATTCATTGTTAATGTTTAGTATACTATTGATCTAAGACAGATTTGTTTTGAAATAAAAAAACCACAATTTTTAAATTGTGGTATTTCTTATAAAATGATATTTCTTCAAAAGAAGAATTAAAAGCTTTAGTTATTCAACATTACTGGCATTACTAGCATTGTAACCTGTTCACCTTCATCTGTGCCGTCAATTGGCGTTAAAATGCCAGCTCTATTCGGTAAAGACATTTCAATTAAAACTTCACTAGAACTTAAGTTGTTTAACATTTCACTTAAAAAACGAGAGTTGAAACCAATTTGCATATCATCTCCTTGATAGTCGCAGCTCAAACGTTCGTCTGCTTTGTTTGCGAAGTCTAAATCTTCAGCAGAAATATTTAACTCTGTTCCCGCCATTTTTAAGCGAATCTGGTGTGTAGTTTTGCTAGAAAAAATAGAAACACGTCTTACCGAGTTCAAGAAAGAAGCTCTATCAACCGTTAATTTATTGGGATTCTCCTTAGGAATTACAGCTTCATAATTTGGATATTTTCCATCAATTAATCTACAAACTAAAACTACATTATCAAACGTAAATTTGGCATTTGCATCATTATATTCAATGGTTACTTCACTTTCAGATCCGCCTAAAATACCTTTCAATAAATTTAATGGCTTCTTTGGCATAATAAACTCAGCAGTTTGATTTGCAGTAACATCCGTTCTAGAATATTTTACCAATTTATGCGCATCTGTCGCAACAAATGTCAGACTTTGAGAGCTAAACTGAAAAAACACACCACTCATTACTGGTCGTAAATCATCATTACCGGCAGCAAAAATAGTTTTGGAAATTGCAGTTCCTAAAATATGTGCAGGCAAAACAGTTATGCTTGGGTTTGGTAAAGAAACCGCTTTCGGGAATTCGTCTCCACCAAAATAGGCCATATCATATTTACCTTGATCAGAACTGATTTCTATTGTATGATCACCTTCAGTTTTAAACGTTAAAGGCTGATCTGGAAAAGTTTTTAGAGTATCTAATAATAAACGTGCGGAAACAGCAATAGAACCAGAATTATCACTTTCTACATCTACAACAGAGCTCATCGTCGTTTCTAAATCTGATGCTGAAATTTTTAATTGATTCTCAGATAATTCGAATAAAAAATTATCTAAAATTGGTAATGTGTTATTACTATTTATAACGCCGCCTAAAACTTGAAGTTGTTTTAATAATTGCGAACTTGATACAATAAATTTCATTGTTATATTTTCTTAAATGTGCTTACAAATATAACCTTAATAAGTGATTTTTAAAATTAATTTATTAACAGGTTATGAGCATTGTTTTGATGAAAGTAAAACGTTATAATTATGTTAACAAAATTTATTTTTAGGCTTTAAAAAACTACATTTGTTTGTTAATTTTTACAAAAATTGTTTAGTAAATATCTCATCGAGTGCAGTCGAGAGTTATTATTTTGTTTTCGACTGCGCTCGGCTCGACATTCAATTTTAATCAAAGAATGAAAAAAACATCACTTTTTAGTATTTTATTTTTATCCGTTTCAATTTCGGTTTTTGCTCAAAAACCTCAAAAACTAACATCTAATCAGATTTACGAAAAAATTCAAAAATTAAACTTTTTAGGAACGGCATTATATGTTGCTGCACATCCTGATGATGAAAACACCCGATTAATAGCCTATTTATCTAACCAAATAAAAGCAAGAACAGGTTATTTATCTTTAACAAGAGGTGATGGAGGTCAAAATTTAATTGGCCCTGAAATAAGAGAATTGTTAGGAGTTATAAGAACTCAAGAATTATTAGCCGCTAGAAAAGTTGATGGAGGAGAGCAATTGTTTACAAGAGCAAATGATTTTGGTTATTCTAAACATCCAGATGAAACTCTAGAAATCTGGGATAAAGAAAAAGTTTTAAGTGATGTAGTTTGGGCAATTAGAACTTTTAAACCAGATGTAATTATCAACAGATTTAATCATAAAACTCCAGGAACTACACATGGTCATCATACAACCTCTGCAATGTTAAGCGTAGAAGCTTTTGAAATGGCCAAAGATTCTTCTAAATTTAAATCTCAATTACGATTAACAGATGTATGGCAACCTAAGCGTTTATTTTACAATACATCCTCCTGGTTCTATAGAGATAAGGAAAAATTTAAAAAAATTGCAAAAGATTTTACAAGTTTTGATATTGGGGTATATTATCCTCTAAAGGGATTGTCAAACAATGAATTAGCTTCTATAGCAAGCAGCCAACATTTGTGTCAAGGTTTTGGTAGATTAACAACGAGAGGCGAGCAAACTGAATATTTAGAATTTATTAAAGGGGACACTTTACAGGACAAAAACGATATTTTTTCTGGAATAAATACCACTTGGAATCGTTTAAAAAAGGGAGGTGAAATAGGTGATATTTTATATGAGATCGAGGAAAATTTTGATTTTGTAAACCCTGAAAAACACATCGCAAATTTGTTAGAAGCTTATGGTCTCATACAAGAATTAGAAGATAAACATTGGAAAAAACTTAAAGAAAAACAAATTATAGAAATTATTGAAGCTTGTTTAGGCCTTTATTTAGAAGCATCAGCTACTAGCGCAACAGCTATTCCAGATTCTAAAATTAATGTAAATTTCGAAGTTTTAAATAGAAGTAACGTCAAAGTCCAGTTGGCATCTGTAAGAACTACCATTGATGACAAATCTACTTTTAAATCGATTGATTTAAACCAAAATAAGAAATTAAATTTTACGCAAAAAATTTCACTGCAATCAGCTGAATATTCCGCTCCTTATTGGTTAGAGAATACTGCTACTTTAGGAATGTACACTGTTAATAAACAAGAATTAATTGGCAAAGCAGAAACTCCAAGAGAAATTAGTGTAGATTTTAATTTAATTGTTGATTATATGCCAATTACAATTCGTAAAAATATTGTTAGAAGATATGCAGAACGAGATAAAGGTGAAATTTATGAACCTTTTGAAATTGTACCAAAAATAAGTACAAAATTAAAAGATAAAGTTTTAATTTTTTCAGATAATATTCCTAAAAAAATAGCAATAGAAGTAAGAGCAGGAGCAAATTTTGTAAATGGATTTTTAAGTTTAGAATTGCCAAAAGATTGGACATTTTCACCCGCAAAAGTAAATTTTGATATTGCACAAAAAAATGACAAACAAACTATTGAGTTTACCGTAATTCCTCCTAAAAATCAATCAGAAGGAAAATTAAAAGTTATAGCAACTTCAGATGGAGAAAAATTTTCAAAAGATTTGATAGAAATTGATTACAATCACATTCCAAAGCAGACTGTTTTACTAAATGCAGAAGCAAAATTAGTGCGTTTGAATATCAATAAAACAGGAGACAATATTGGTTACATAAAAGGAGCAGGAGATGCTATACCAGAAAATTTGAGACAAATTGGCTACACAGTAACAGAAATTAATCCATCAGAAATAGACAAAAATAATTTAAAGAGTTTTGATGCGATTGTTCTGGGTATAAGAGCTTACAATGTGGTTAAAGAATTAAAATTTAAGCAGAAATTTTTACTTTCTTATGTAGAAAATGGCGGGAATTTAATTGTGCAATATAACACCAATAGAAGAGTAGATGTTGCAGCTCCATT
>CAJWAC010000035.1 GCA_913020555.1 uncultured Polaribacter sp.
GTCAAGATGTCGCATCACTAGATATTAACTACGGTAAAGCTTTGCTGCCTTTTAACGCGCAGAGTAAATCGTTAATCGCACCATTCCCGCGCCAAGGTGAAGACACGCAGCTGCTACTCGAACGCCTTGACGAGTTACCGAAAAAAATGATGGTGGCTTTGTACGAGTCAAAAACCCCGCTGTGGCCTAACTTTTTGATTCATCACAGCGAAGGCAACGGTTTGAATTTGCAAGCAGTGCGCAGTTGTATGCGTCACAAAGGGCAAGGATTCGCCGAGGCGTGGGGCGTGCGCCCAGCCAAAAAAATGGCGCGATTGCTGCGCGCGCAAAAAATATCTAAACCTTTGTTCCTGGCACCTGCTTGGGAAAACAAACGTTTTCTGAGTACTGCTTTGGATTATCAACGTACCTTATCGCTACTTGAAAACACCCAGCCTTTAGTCGACGTCGAGCGCATTACTGTAGTTATGCTTACCTGCAATTTTAAGTTCATCGCTATTTCCATCGCCATTTGGTGAAAATAAATTAGGATAATCATTATCTTTGATAAAAGCGGATCCTAAAGGAGATGAAGTATTGGATACATCCAAACTAAATATATTTGCTTGTAGAAAAAAACTTTCTGTTTCTTCGTTTAGTGAATCTTCTAAAGTATTTACAGTTTCGGTTATAGATGAAATTAATGCCGGAATTGTAATTTGTTTTGATTTCAATTGATAATCTAAATTTGCATTTGCCGTATCATCAATTGTCTCTAAAGTTAGATTGATTGGCAAATGATTCTGCATAAGCTCATTATCCTCATTCAAAAGACTTATCGTAAATTTTAAAAAATTTCCCTCTTCGGTTTCTACATCATCAATTTGCACAAAAGGGTTTGGATCTACATCAAGAATTGTAGCTGTTTTCATTAAGTCTTGAGTACTAACGTTTGCAGTCTGAACAACTCCAACTACATTTAAAACTTCTTCATCTAACTCATTCAAGTTATCTAAAATCGATATAATATTAAAGGAAACTTGGGTATTCGCATTATTTTGATCAATAGTTCCATCTATTGTTAATATTTCTGAAATTGAAGTGTAATCTTCTGGACTAATCGCTAAATCATCATTTGTATTTAAATCAATTTCTATTGGAGTGGAACAAGGATGAGAAATAATAATTGTATGTAATAAATTTACACCTTCTTGCTCTTTGGAATTATTCATAGTTATAGATGGTAAATCATCGTTATCCAAAAGAGAACCTATTCCAGTAAATTGAGTAGTTAGTGTATTATTAGATGTTACATTACCTGTTAATGTAAAAAACTCAGTCAGTTCATATATAATGTCCTCATATGAGGTAATTGTAAACTGTGCTGAATTAGTGAATGGATTTATAGTAAATACTAAATTTGTTAACCCTAAAAAGTCAAAAGGAGAAATTGCAACATCATACACATCTGTTGTTGTAGTTCCATTTATAGTTGAAAAACTGATATCTATTGGAGAAGCACTTTCAATGGGTATCGAGTTGTTATTTTTAGTAACTAATTGAATTGAGAAGGTTAAATCATTCCCTTCAATTTCTGCTATGTCGTCTATAAGAATTACAATTGCTATGATTTCCCTCCAATCTAGTTCTGGGTTATCTGTGTTATCTGCATTTGGAAAACTCTGAGGAGTTTGACCGTTTGTTGGATTTAACAGGTTATCATTATTATCAAAAGCATCATCTAAACCATCATTATCTGAATCTATGTTTGAAGCTAAAGTTTCTGGTGTACCATCGCTATCTGTATCCCAACCCTCTATAATATCATCTCGAATATCATCATCAGAGTTAATATCTATATAATCAGGAATACCGTCATTTTCTGTATCTACAGGACTTATTCCATTTGGATAAGCTGTATTGATACCCAAACTATTTATTATAGTACTCAAGTTTATATAATTAGCAGAAAGTTGCCCTTCAATATTGTCTACAATACCGTCATCATCTGCATCAATATCTAAAAAATTGGAGTTGCCATTATTATCTGTATTTGGAAGGATATAGGTAATTGATGCAAAACTAGAATCATTAGATTCTAAGGAATTATCTAAACCATTTGCTCCTACAGTATTATTAGTTCTTCCATTATGATCTGTATCTAATGCAATATTTCCAGCTTCTACAATATCAAAAATCCCATCATTTTCGCTATCTAAATCAAAATGATTAGGTACACCATCTTTATCAAAATCAAAAACATCCACAATACCGTCTGTATTCAAATCGACTCCGAAATCAGTATCTCTATAATTGGGAATAAAATCTGAATCTGCATCACCTAAAGGATCTAATCCGTTGTACTCTAACAAATCAGGAATTGTATCATTATCATCATCAATGTCTATGTCATCACTTATGCCGTCATTATCTGTGTCTGAGAAAGAAGTTATACTCACAGAACCAATTGAGGATACAACTCGATTTAAAGGATCTCTAGCTGTAAAAATTGCATTATTTTCGCCAATGCAAGCTTCGGTAAATACCGCAGTAAACTCTACAGTAACTATTTCATCAATTTTTAATAAACCAGAAATTCCATCAAATAATTCAGTGTTAGAACTTCCATTAAATGAGGTATTTAAAATAGGTGTTTCTGTTGCTGTTGAATTTACAATAGTTGGTGTTGATACTGAAATAATATTTCCACTACACACATTATTTAAATTATCTGTTAGTTGTAAATTATCTAATTGTACTTCTGGACTTGTGTTTCTAATTGTAATTTGAAAAGTAAACTCTTCGTGCTCCAAAATTCCATTAGGTTCTGATTTTGTTTCTGTAATTACTTTATTAGTAGTAGAAAAAGCATCAAACAGAAAACGCATTCCCACTGTTGAACATGTGCAATAAGAATCTAAAGGAACAGTTGTTGCTGGAGTAGTCAAATTATAATACCTGTCTAGATGATTTCCTAAATTATCAGACCAAGTTACAAATGAAAAAGTCTTTTTATTATTAACTTCAAAGGCATCAAAACCATCCGCACTACCTTGGGTTTGGGACAGATCTGTTTGATAAAAAAAGCTGTATCCAATACTATCTATAGGGCCAATTTTATAAGAAACTTCTAATATGATGGTTTCTTCAGGAGGGAGTACGTTATTTGGCAGCAATAGTGTCGATTGATCATCACCATTAAAATTAGGATTAATTGTAATACTTGGTCCTGCAATTTGAGAAATTATAATTTCGTTAAAAACAACCTTATCCATAAAATCATCTAACCCCATATTAAAATTTATATTTTGAGCCGCAATAGAACCTGAATTAGTAATTACTACTCTATTTGTAAAATCATAAGTACCATCAGGATTAACAGCTCCTGGTGGATCTGGATTATTACTATGAAATTCTTGTATATACAAGCCCGCAGTAACTACTGCCTCTGTTGTATGGAAGTCTGTAAGTGTTATGACATCTGTAGTATCTCCTTTTGATGAGGTTACAGCAATGGTGTTTACAAAATTAACACCTGAACCTGAGGGTGTTGGAAATGGTCTACCATTACAATCAGGGTTAACAGCAACGCAGAAACTTACGTTAATGGTTTGCCCTGGATATAAAACAAAATCATTAATAGCATTTGCATTAAATATTGAAGATGATGTTACATTTGCAAAATCTGAATTTATAGCTGAATTATCAAATTCTCTTGGATAGTTCACATTATTTACATAATCATAAATACCAGAGCTATTTGAAGTATTAACATTTATTAAATCTACATTGAGTGCGCAACTATTGCCAAAAGTAGTTTCTAAATTATTAACTAAATCTATATTCCTGACAAGGGTATTCTCATGAGTATCTCTTGATTTTGCTTTATTTCTTAGGGTAAGACTGTAAAGAATTTTATATTCTCCGTCAGAATTGAAGCCTTGATTACAACTACCAAAACTCTCTACTTCGAGCAAATCATCTATAAACTCTACCGTAAACAATAAATCAGCTGAACTTATTTCTGTTCCATTGGTTATTTCGTAAGTTATGGTATTTACAGTACCAGTATATCCAGAAATTGGTACAAATGTATAACTACCATCCTCTCTCAACGAAATACTGCCTTGACCTAAACTTGCAGTTTCTCCAGCACTAAAGGCTAGTCCGTTTACAAAAAATCGAGTTAGAGTTAAATCTCCATCTCCCGTATCATTTTCTAAAACTCCGGGAGCATCAACATTTAGTGTTGTATTAATTTCTACAGTATCATAGTCTGTAATTGCTGTTATTTGAGACATTACAGTATGAATCGTAAAAAACAACAGTGTAAGGAGTGTATTACTTTTTTTTGACATTACAATTTTTGATGTAACAGTGTTACCTGCAATGATAGAAATTAAATTTCCAAATCTTTATCATATGGAATACTCTCTAAAATATGATTGATAACATTAACCCTTGCTTCAGTTTTCCTATTTGCACGAATAATTTTCCATGGTGATGCTTCTGTATCTGTTTTACTAAACATTGCATTTTTAAATTCTGTATATTGCTCCCATAAATCTTGTGCTTTTTCATCTAATTTCGTCATTTTCCATTGCTTTAACGGATCGCTTTTAATCTCTGCGAAACGTTTAGCTTGTTCTCGCTTAGAAATAGACATGTAAATCTTAACTAAATGAATGCCCGAATCCAAAATCATTCTTTCAAATTCGTTTACTTGGTTCATAAAAACTTCATATTCTTTTTGTGTACAAAATCCGTTTACAGGCTCAACAACAGCTCTATTATACCAACTTCTATCAAAAAAAACCATTTCACCCGCTTTTGGTAATTGCTCCACATACCTTTGAAAATACCATTGTGATTTTTCATCTTTTGTTGGTTTTGGTAGTGCAACAATGCGCATATGCCTGGGATTTATTCTTTCTGTTACCCTTCTAATTGCTCCTCCTTTACCTGCCGCATCTCTACCCTGAAAAACTACTATAATGCGCTCTTCATTATTTATTGCCCAGGTTTGTAATCGAATTAATTCAGTTTGTAGTTTTGTTAATTTTTTTTGATAATCTAGATATCTTAAAGCTCTATCAACATTTAAAGGGTCTTTAGATAACAATGCTAATAATCCTTTTTTAGAGTTTAATTTCTTAAGATCTGATTCTGTTAATTTATTTCTCATTAAATTACTCCATTTGATTAATATTTGAGCGATAGTATCGCATTACAACATTAGGATCTGGATTTAAAATAACTTCTGCATCTGATTTTCCTTCGTAATCGAATTTAGACAAAACATATCTTATTGCCTCTAATCTTGCTATTTTTTTTTCATTGGTTTTTACAATCATCCAAGGACTATAAGTTGTATGTGTTTTAGAAAACATTTCTCTTTTAAAATGTGTGTATTTATCCCATAAAATTTGACCTTGTTTATCTACAGGACTAAATTTCCATCTTTTTAAAGGGTTCTCCTTTCTTGCTTCAAAACGTTTTGCTTGTTCATCTTTTGTTATTGATAACCAAAATTTGATAATAATAACGCCATCCTCATACATCATATGTTCAAACTCAGGAACTTGAAGCAAAAATTCCTCATATTGTTTATCTGAACAAAAGCCCATAACAGGCTCAACTACAGCTCTATTATACCAGCTCCTATCAAAAAAAACAATTTCCCCAGGGTTTGGCAACTCCTTGATATATCTTTGAAAATACCATTGCCCTTTTTCAACTTCAGTGGGTTTATTTAAAGCAACTAATCTTGTAGAACGCGGATTTAAATGCTCCATAAACCTACGGATATTTCCACCTTTACCAGCAGCATCTCTGCCTTCAAAAATAATTGCTACTCTTTTATTATTTTTAGATATATAACGCTGTAATTTAACCAACTCAATCTGTAAATTACGCAACTCTTTATTATAGATAAGCGTGTTTCTTACTTTTGAATAGGGAATATTTTTATTGTTGATGAGTTTAATTAAAGCATCACTATCTTTTGAATTTTCAAAATCATCTTCACTCAAGAGATTTTTTGTAGACATATATTAAATTTAATAGGTCGAATTTAAACTATTTTTTTATAATATCCTTAAAAATTTATTGTTTTAAATTCATTTGTATATTTGCGTTTAATGAAATTTATTTTATCATTTTTAATTCTTTTTTCCAATATAAATCTCATTGCTCAGCAAAAATTTTCAAAAGAAATAAGCTTAGTTACAGATAATGATTTATATGTTTCAAGTATTAGAGACCGCTACTATACTAGCGGAATATTTCTTACGTACAGACATCTTTCAAAAAAAGAAAATATAAATCTTGAAAAACTATTTTTTGAATGGCAAATTGGTCATAAAATGTACACACCGAATAAACCAATAATACAAAACATTTCGCTGCATGACAGACCTTTTGCTGCTTATCTTTATGGCAGTCTTAATATCAAGAGAGTTTATAAAACAAATGAAATTTTAAGTACTTCAATTCAAATAGGTTCAATTGGACCCAGTGCAAAAGGAAATGAGTTGCAAAACGCTCTGCATAAGCTATACGACTTTAGAGAAGTTACAGGTTGGAAATATCAAATTAAGAATGCTTTTGGCTTTAATTTAGGTTTGGAATACATTAAATTTATGGCAAAAAGCAGCAATAATAAATTAGATGTTTCTTGGATGAATACTTTAAATTTAGGCACAGTTTTTTCTGATTTAAGTACTGGACTAAACTTAAGATTAAGTTTTAAACCTCTTCAAAAAATAGCAAATTCTATAGCATTTAACACCAATTTAAATAATACAAATACAAAATACAAAAGAGAGATTGAATCATTTTTTTACTTTAAACCTGTTCTGAGATATGCCTTATATGACGCAACGCTTCAAGGAAGTTTTTTGAGCACAAATAATGCAGTTACTAAAGAGTTAATTCCTTTTGTGTTTGATATGGAATTAGGTTTTAAATTTACTGCAAATCGTTTTAACTTTGGTTATATTTTTAACTATAACACCAGTAAATCTAAAGGTTTAAAATATACTTATGGTAATAAGTATGGAACAATTATTATTAATTATTTAATGCACTAAGGCTTAAAGTAATCATCTTTAAAACCTATTAAATATAATTTTTCTTTAGCTCTTGTAATTGCAGTATACAGCCATCTAAAATAGGCTTTAGAGACACCATCTGGTAAATATGGTTGTTCTATAAATACCGTTTTCCACTGCCCTCCTTGCGATTTATGACACGTCATCGCGTAAGAAAACTTTACCTGCAATGCATTAAAGTATTTATTCTTTTTAATAGCCATAAACTGCTTATATTTCGATTTCTCATCAACATAATCTTCCCTTACCGCTTGGTATAACTTATTGGATTCTTCATAAGTTAAAGAGGGACTTTCACTTGTTAAAGTATCCAACAACAAAACGGTTTCAAAAGATGGCATATCTGGATAATCAATCATCTTTAGCAGCACCTCAGCGAATTTAAACCCGTATAATTCTTTGATAGTATAAATTCTTTCTACTTTGCAAATATCGCCATTGGCGATAAAACCCGCATCCGAAGATTCTTTTAACCAATAATAATTGTTTTTCACAACCATTACATAATCGCCTGTAGAAATGTCATTTTCTTGACCTCTAATTTTCGTTCGTATTTGCTGGTTATACTGATTTGCTCTTTTATTAGAACGCACAATAAAAGCAGTGTCTTCCACACCATCCGCATCGTAAGCATTTACCAAAGCGTCTTCTATATCGTAACCATCTTCTAATCTTTCTATATCTGGAAAATCAATTTCGAACTTAAAATCTTGTAAATCGTCTTTAATTAAAAGTCTTAATTGTGTTGCGTTTGCCAAAATACCTGAGTTTTTATGCTGACGCATCACTTCATCAAGCTCAATACCATCAACATTTTTCATATACTCATAACTCAAAGTATCTGCTTCCAACGCTGGACTAATTTCTAATTTAACAGGAGGTAATTGAGCTGTATCGCCAACAAAAATTAATTTACATTGATGACCAGAATATACATAAGAAATTAGGTCATTTAATAAAGAACCTGTTTCAAAAAGCTTTTGGTTTTGTCTGCTATCAGGAATCATTGACGCTTCATCAACAATGAAAATAGTATTTCTGTGCTTATTGGTTTGCAAAACAAATTCTACACTGCCATTAGCCTGTTTTTTAGGGAAGTATATTTTTTTATGAATCGTATATGCTGGTCTTTTTGAATACAAAGCAATCACTTTAGCTGCCCTACCTGTTGGCGCTAATAAAACCGATTTTTTTCTTGCTAATGATAGTAAATTTACAAATGTCCCTATAGATGTAGTTTTACCAGTTCCTGCATATCCCTTTAATAAAAACAAAGCATCTTTATCTTCATTAAAAATAAAATTACTCAAAAGTTTTAAAAGTTGAGCTTGTTTTTGAGTAGGATTATGAGGAAAACTTTGTAATAATAACTTATCAAAATCGGTAGGCTTTTTTATCATATAAACTAATAATATTCAAAGATACATTTCTTTATGAAGAAAAATTTTTATCATTAAAAAAAAATTGTAGATTTGCGAGAATACTATTAAAAAAAACAAATTAAAAATGAGTTTAATTCTAATGATTTTAGGGGCTGTTTTAGTCGCATTTCTTATTGCCTACGTTATCGTAAAATATTTACCTTTAAAATTAAGGTGGATTCCTTCTGTTTTACTATTGGTTTTAGCCATATTTTTAGGTGTAAAAATATTTAATGGTATTATGCAACCCATCCTTTTTGCTGAAGAAAAAGTGGAAAGATATAAGCCTGTAATTAAAAGTCTGAAAATTATTAGAGATGCGGAAATAAAATATTATGATGTAACTGGAAAATATACTACAGACAAAGCAGGGTTAATCCAATTTATAGATACTGCACAATTGGCATTAACAGAAACCAAAACAGTGGTAGAAACTGTAAATAAAGGTTCTAAATGGGCACCTATTATGGTGGAAATTGAAGTTAGAAAAACAGATACAATTGGTTATGAACCTGTTTTAAAATACTTTAAAGATAGAGAATATAAAACCATGTTTAAAGTTCCTGGAGTTGAAGGTACTGAATTTGAAATAGAAATTGCTGAAGTTGAAAAAGTACAGGGCTTAGTGGTGCCTACTTTTAGAGCAAGAACTCCTAAAGAAGGTATTTTAAAAGGAATGAACACCTCTTTAGTAAAGCAAGAATTAGAAGCTGTAGAATCGATACAAATTAAAGGAGAGTATGTTAGTGTTGGTTCTTTAGAAGAAGTAACATCTGGAGGAAACTGGCCTCCTTCTTATGACAGAAAAGACGGTATTGAAAAATAAAGAAACATCTTTAAAAGAAGTCAAAGACAATATATTATCCATCCAATTTAGTTTGGATGGATTTTCTTTTTGTATATCAAATTCAACAGAAAAATTATTATTTAAAAACTACAGTTTTAATCAATCTTTAAACTCACCTGAAGCACTATTACAAGAGATTAAAACCATATTTAATAGTGAACCAAGCCTACAAACTGAATTTAGTGAGATAGAAGTTATACATAAAAATAATTTATTTACAATTGTACCAGATGCCTATTTTAATAAAGAATCAATTTCTCATTATTTAAAATATAATATCAAAACATTAAAAACAGATTTCATTACTTTCGATGATATCAAAGAAATTGGAGCAAAAAATAGCTACATCCCTTATGTGAATATCAATAATTATTTATTTCAAAATTTTGGGGAGTTCCAATACCAACATCACATATCAGTTTTACTCAAAAAGCTTGTCTCTATTCATACTTCTGAAAAAAAAATAATGTATGTAAATGTTGATAAAAGTAATTTTGATATTATTATTTTAGACGATAAAAAACTGATTTTCGCAAATAGCTTTTCTTATATTTCAAAGGAAGATTTTATTTATTACATTTTGTTTGTTGCGGAGCAAAATAATTTAAATCCTGAAGAATTTAAATTACAGTTATTAGGTAATATTTCTATTGAAGACGAAACTTATAAAATTGCTTACAAATACATAAAAAATATTACTTTTTTAGAAAGTAGAAATGTAATATATACACGTTTAAAAATTCAAAATCACACAAACTATACACTTTTAGGATAATGAGAATAATATCAGGAAAATTAAAAGGAAGGCGTTTAAAAGCGCCTAAAAAATTACCTGTTCGTCCTACAACAGACATGGCCAAAGAAGGCTTATTTAATATTTTAAATAATCTTTATTATTTTGATAGTATTTCTGTAATCGATTTATTTTCTGGGACTGGAAATATTAGTTATGAATTTGCATCTAGAGGCTCTAAAAATATTTACGCCATAGACGCAAATTACAATTGTATAAAGTACATTTACAATACTGCAAAGGAGCTTGATTTAGATATTAACACTTATAAGAGTGATGTATATAAGTTTCTAGAAAAAACCTCTATGAAAGCTGATATTATTTTTGCAGATCCTCCATATGATTTTGAAGCAAATAAATTTTTAGAAATTGCCAATACTGTTTTTGAAAAAAACATGTTAAATGAAGAAGGTGTTTTAATCATAGAACATTCTAAACATACTGACTTATCTAATCATAAAAATCATAGTTATGATAAGCGCTATGGAGGTAATGTGTTTAGCTTTTTCGAGAATTTAGAGAAAGAAATAGAAGATTAAAGTAATGAATTTATAATATCAGCTATTGATATACCTTCTGCTTCTGCTTTATAATTCTTTACAATTCTGTGAGATAAAATAGGAATAGCTACCGCTTTTACATCCTCAATATCAGGAGAATATTTTCCGTTAATTACTGCATGTGCTTTAGCTGCTAAAATAAGGTTTTGAGAAGCTCTTGGCCCTGCACCCCAATCTAAATAATTTTTAACAATTTTTGGAGCTACATGAGATTTTGGTCTTGTTTTACCAACTAGAGCTACGGCATATTCAATTACATTATCTGTAACAGGAATTCTACGAACCAATTTTTGTATGGCCACTATTTCATCACCTGAAAGAATACTTTTTACTTTATTAGAGATACTACCTGTAGTACTTTTTACAACCTCTACTTCTTCTTTAAAAGTTGGGTATTCTAAGTTTATAGAAAACATAAATCTATCTAATTGTGCTTCTGGAAGAGGATATGTCCCTTCCTGCTCAATTGGGTTTTGTGTAGCTAAGACATAAAACGGTAAATCTAATTTATAATGATTTCCAGAAACAGTTACTGAGCGCTCTTGCATAGCTTCTAATAAAGCTGCTTGCGTTTTTGGCGGCGTTCTATTGATTTCATCTGCCAAAATAATATTTGAAAATATTGGCCCTTTTATGAATTTAAATTGCCTATTTTGATCTAAAATTTCACTCCCTAAAATATCAGAAGGCATTAAATCTGGTGTAAACTGAATTCTGTTAAATTTTAAACCTAAAACATCAGAAACCGTATTTACTAGCAGTGTTTTTGCCAAACCTGGAACACCAATTAATAATGAATGACCTCCACAAAAGATAGATAATAATGTGAAGTTAACAGCTTCTTGCTGACCTATAATTATTTTACCAATTTCAGATTTTAATGAATTGTATTTTACTACTAAATCATCAACAGCTTTAACGTCAGACATTATTTACCAGTTTCTTTTTTCCAATTTTTAATAAAATTACACTTTCTATGAGCGTCTGCCATTTTAATATACGTATCCATAATTTTAGTTTTGGCCCATTTATCAATAGTTTCTTCTTTCTTTTTGGTTAAAGCCAAGTCTTGTACTTTTACATAATCATTAACCAAATCAGCGGTATGAGTGTTCGTTCTATCGCGCATTAAAATGAATTTATACATCTTTTCTCCACTTCTATTTTCATCAAAAAAGACATCTGAAAGTTCGTCTTTTTTTAACTCTGCAACTCTAGCATATAAAGCTGGATCCATTTTGGTTAAATCAAAGGTAGATTCCCCTGTGTACGGATTAAGAATTAAACCTGCACTGTTTCTTGTTTCTTTATCGTCTGAATATTTTACAACTGCTTCTGCAAATGTAATTTTACCAGATTTTATATCAGTAACTAAATCTTCGGCCTTTTTTCTTGTTTCAGTTAACTTACTATCTGGCACATTTGGTTGCATTAAAATATGAGAGGCCACTCTTATATTACCTTTTATTTCGTGTAATTGCATTAAATGATACCCAAACTCTGATTTAAAAGGTTTAGAAACTTGACCAATATCTAAACTAAAAGCCATTTCTTTAAATTCTTTTATAAATTGAGTCTCTTTAGTTAACTCATATCTTCCTCCATTTTGAGTAACTCCTGGATCATCAGAATTAATAATAGCTTTCATTTTAAAACTTGCGCCATCTTCAATTTCTTTTTTTAATTCCGTTAGCTTATCAATAATTCTTGTAATTTCTTCTTTTTCTGGCTTTACATTAATTACAATTTGAGCTAACTCAATTTCAGCAGAAAATTCTGGTAATTCACCTTTTTCTTTTAAGCCATTATAAAACAAACGTATCTCTTCTGGAGTAACATCTATTTTTTCTGTAATTTTTTGTTGTTCTTTTTCAATTAAAAGATTTTCTTGTTGTACCGTGTATAATTCTTTTTTTAAATCATCTAAATCATTAAAACCATAAGCCTTAATTACTTTATCTACAGAACCATATTGTTGTGTGAAAAATTGAACACTTCTTTCTACTCTAGCATTTACTTCTGGATCAGAAACCAAAACACTGTCTATTACAGCATGATGTGCTAGTAATTTTTGCTGCATTAATTCTTCTAACATTTCACAATCAGAAATCTTAATTTTCCCCTCGGATCTAATTTCTATCTCTTGTTTAAATTTATCTATATCTGAATCTAAAACAATATTTTTACCAATTACTACTGCTACTCCATCAATTTTTACCTGCGCAAAAGTAGAAGTACTTAAAAGCCCAACAAAGGCTATAAAAAGTATAATTTTAGTAAACTTTAAAATTGTTATTTTTTGTTGCATCTTGTACTAATATTTTTTCTATATCTCTAATTAATTGGATTTTACGTTTGTGTAAAATCATTTGTTTTATGGCCGGTTTAATATAACTTAAAGGCGCTATATCGTTTCTAACTAAAACATCATTTATTGCGGCCAAATATAAACCTAATGAATCTTGTTTTTCAACAAATTCTATTTTTTTTAACAGATTATCCTTTGAAAAAGGCAGTTTTAACATAACCTTATCTAATCGTGTCCAAACAGAGTCGTTAAATTGATGAAACTTAAAACTTAATTGTTGTTTTTCTAAATTTTCTAAATCATCAATATTGCTTGATTTAAAAAGTGTGATAATCTCTTTTTTATTGATGATATTGTTGTCAAAATGAAGATATTTAATTTTAAGTAATTCCTCATTTAGCCTAAAATTTTCTTTATTTTCTCTATAATAAGCATCAATTTCAACATCATTTATAACGGTATCTAGCTGTTGTTTGATAAGCCTTTCTTTATAGTTATTAATAATTAAGCTTTCTTTATAATCTCTGACCAGATTATCTATTTCATCAACATCTTCTTTAGAATTGTTGGTTTCTGCTTTTTTTAACAGCAATTGTTTAATTGCCCAATCGTTAATATAGCCTCTCACTAACACCAAACTATCATCGCCAGTAATACCGCTAGGTAAAATCTCTTTTAAATCTTTTTTAAAAAGTTTCTCTGTATTTACAATTGCAACAATTTCTGATGAAATATCTTCCTTTTTTTGTAATTCTAAATACTCACAGGACGATATAAAGATAATTATAAAAAAAAGACAGAAAAACCTAGTCATAAAACTATTGATAATATTTAATTAACTTTTTTAATTGCTTTTTATTTACTTCAATAGCACTTTTATTTCTTAAATTAGTGATCCAAGTTTTCTCTAAATAATTTTGATAATCATTCATTACTTGACCCTTTACTTTTTTAAATTCTTTATTGTCGTAATTAGCAATATTAGAAGTGTAATAGTTTTTTAATCCTAAAGTATCTTTAGAAGATTTATCCCAAATTTTTCTTTGCATTAATTCAAACAACAGCAAACCATCTTTGTATTCTTGCAATGTATATGCAAATTCTGGCTCTGTCTTTTCTAAATTATCTTTGTAGTAAGCTAAAATTTCTTTGTCTTTAAAATCTTGAAATAACTCATAAACTGGTTTACTCTTTATATTCTTAATATAGTTTACAAAAATCTCCTGCGTTATTACTTTATCGTTTATTGTCAAAATAGTTTCCTGTAAAGAGTCTTTAACAATATTCCTAATTTCAGTATTATTAAATATTGCCTTAGCGTTAGCATTTTCAGAAATTGTATATTTTTTCTTCAATTTATCAATAACAGCCTTTTCAGAAAGTTGTGCTCTTGTTCCCGATTTTACTTTTCTTTTAAGATCTTCTTTTACTTCTTCAAAAGATTGAACAGGATATTTTTTAATTAACTGAACAATATGCCATCCAAAACGAGTTTGAAAAGGTTTTGAATAGGAACCTTCTTTTTCTAAATTAAAAGCGGCATCCTCAAAAGGCTTTACCATAACTCCCTTTCCAAATTTTCTTAATTTACCACCCTTAGAGCTAGAGCCTGTGTCATTTGAATATTTTCTTGCTAATGTTTTAAATTGTTCATCATTTTCAAGTCTAATGTAAATAGAGTCTATAAGTGATTTCCCGTTCTTAGTTTCATTGTTAATTAAAATATGAGCGACTTCTACTTCGCCTTGAGATATTCTTAATGAGTCTACTTTTAAAATATGATAGCCAAAACGTGTTCTAAAGGGTTTAGATACTTCTCCAACATTTGTATTGTAAGCAGCTTCTTCAAAAGGATAAACCATTTTAAATGCAGAAAAATAACCCAAATTCCCTTTGTTTGGTTGTCTACCTTTTTTAAGATCTCCTTTGGCTGATGGATCCTCAGATGTTTCAACTGCAACATTTTCAAAAGACTCACCATTTACTATTCGTTCTCGAATTTTTATGATTTTATTGTATGCATCTAAAGTGTCTTTAGGTGTAGCAATTTTTGGAGTCCTTATTAAAATATGCTTTGCTTTAACTTCATTTTTAGTTCTAAAATAAGCGTCTTCAACCAACTTATTTATAAACGTCGTGTCTTGCATGTAAGGCGCAGAAAGCTGATTTCTATAACCTTCCATTTCCTTAACATAAGATGATAAAGTATCTAAATTAATACTGTAAGCTTCTTTAACCTTTAATTTGTAGTTGATGAATAATGTTAAGTTTTTTTCAACATCTTTGGCTTCATCATTATCAATAGCATCTAAATTTTTCTCGTAAACTCGTTTAAAATCAGAAACTGTGGTTTTTTCGCCGTCAATAGTTAATAAAACCTTGCTTTTCTTTTGCGAAAAAATTAGGCTCGATAAACCTAAAAACACTAATAACACTAGATTCTTCATAAATTTATAATGATATAATTCCTTTAATATTTTCTACTTTCTTATAATAGCTAATTACTTCATCAGCATTTTTTAGCTTTAAAACAATAGTGATACTTATATATTTTCCTGTTTTCGATTTTTTTGTTTTAATTACAGCTCCCTTGCTATCAAATTTGTCTTGCACCTCATTTAACTGATTTTCATCTGTAGGTACAATAAACTTATACATATAATCTGCTGGGAATTTTGTAGTATCCTCTAACTGATCTTTCAACTTTGCGTAAAAAGCCTTTTTATCGCTCATAACTTAACTTTAATTTGCTAAAAAAATTGCAGAGCACAAAACTACATTAAAATTTAGTTTTATAAAGCGAATGATTTATTTTTGTGATATTAGCTATAGTATAAAATCAAAATTAATAATTTAATCGAAAATACTTGCAAAAAAAACAACAAAAAATCGTTTTAATTGGTGGACCAGGTACTGGAAAAACAACTATTTTAAATTCTTTGAAAGAGCGAGGTTTTTACTGTTTTGATGAAGTTTCTAGAGCCGTTACCCTAAAAGCCCAAGAAAAAGGAATTGAACAGCTTTTTTTAACAGAGCCTTTGTTGTTTAGTAAAATGTTGCTAAAAGGTAGGGAAGAACAATATTTGGAAGCAGATAAAAAACAAGAAAATATCATCTTTTTTGATAGAGGAATTCCTGATGTATTTGCTTATCTTAATTATTCTAAAACAAAATATCCTGATTTATATGTTGATAAAAGCAAGCAATATCAATATGATATAATTTTTCATTTTGCACCTTGGAAAGAAATCTACACTACTGATAATGAACGCTATGAATCTTTTGAAGAATCAGTAAAAATTGATAAATTTCTATTTGAAGCTTATGATAATTTAAATTACAAAATAATAAATGTTCCTTTTGGCACTGTAGATGAAAGAACAAATTTTATAACTAATTCGCTTTCTTAGGATCGATCTATGAGTAATCCTAAAAAAATATTAAAAGAATATTGGAATTTTACTGAATTTAGAACTCCACAGGAAGCCATTATAAACTCAGTTTTACAACAAAAAGACACTATCGCCCTTTTGCCAACTGGAGGTGGTAAATCCATCTGTTTTCAGGTTCCTGCTATGGTTAAAGAAGGTGTTTGTTTGGTAATTTCTCCATTAATTGCATTAATGCAAGATCAAGTAGAAAATCTAAAAAAAAGAAATATAAAAGCTACCTTAATTCCTTCTGGCGCTTCACAAGATGAAATTGTATCGCTTTTTGATAATATTAAATTTGGGAATTATAAGTTTTTATACATTTCGCCAGAAAGGTTACAAACAATTCTCATTCAACAAAAAATTAAAGAATTAAATATATCTTTTGTTGCTGTTGATGAAGCTCATTGCATATCTGAGTGGGGACATGACTTTAGACCTACTTATAGAAATATTAAAATTTTAAAAGAACTCTTTCCAAATATTAATTTTATTGCGCTTACGGCAACAGCAAACAATAAAGTTTTAGAGGATATTACTAAAAATCTTGAGCTAAACAAACCTAAACTTTTTAAAAAATCGTTTGAAAGAAAAAATTTAGCATATCAAGTTTTTAATGTTCAAGACAAACTTTTAAAACTAACTCAAATTTTTACCAAAACAAAAACACCTGCCATTGTTTATGTAAGCTCAAGAAATAGAACAAAAGAAATTGCAAATTTTTTAAATGCAAATCATTTTAGTAGTAGTTTTTATCATGGAGGATTATCTACAACTGAAAAACAGAACGCTTACCAAAATTGGATGTCTGAAAAGACAAAAATCATGGTTGCTACCAATGCATTTGGAATGGGTATTGACAAACAAAACGTAGGAATTGTCATCCATTTTGATTTACCTTTTTCTTTAGAAAATTACATTCAAGAAGCTGGGCGAGCAGGTAGAAATAATAAAAAGTCTTTTGCTGTTTTATTGAAAAATGAAAATGATATTCTAACCTATAAAAAACAACTTAAAAAAAATACACCTACACTTTTAGAGGTTAAAGAAATTCACAAAAAGTTATATCAATATTTTAGAATTTCAAAAGGAGAAGTTTTAGAAGATTCATTCCAATTTCAACTTTCTGAATTTTGTAAAACATATAATTTAGAACAGTCAAAAGTTACTTCAGTTTTAAAAATATTATCCAATAATGGTATTTTAGAAATCACCAATAACTTTAATAAAAAATCTACTGTTATATTTAAAACAAGTAGTAAAAACGTGATTAAATACACTATAAGCAATATCTATTTAAAAAAATTTACAAACACATTATTAAGGACTTATACAGGTTTATTTCAACAAGAAGTTAAAGTTAATGAATTTCACCTAGCAAAAAAAAACAACACTACTTCAAGAGAAGTAATTACTAATTTACAGCGTTTACATACTGATAAAATCATTACTTACAAACGCATTAAAACAGATGCTGAAATTAGATTTCTAGTTCCAAGAGAAGATGATAGAACTATTAATTTGCATGCTAAAGAAATAGTTAAATTTTTAACACAAAAACAAAAAAAATCGAATGATTTTTTGATGTACATTCAGAATAAAAATACTTGTAGAAGCATTCAGATATTAAATTATTTTGACGAAAAATCAAATCAAAAATGTGGAATTTGTGAAGTCTGTTTATCAAAAAAAAATGAAAAAAATACAGATTTTCCAGACGCAATATTATCAGTTTTAAGCGAAAAATCAAGTTTATCATCACAAGAAATCAATCAGTTTTTTAAAATAAATGAAAAAGATATTTTAATTCATTTACGTACATTATTAGCTGAAAATAAAATTCAAATAAATTATCAAAACAAATACCTACTAAAATAAATAAACATGAAAGATTTACGCATTATTTTTATGGGAACTCCAAATTTTGCTGTAACCATTTTAAAACATTTGGTAGACAATAAATACAATATTGTTGGGGTGATAACTGCCATAGATAAACCAGCTGGAAGAGGAAGAAAACTAAATGAATCTGCAGTAAAAAAATATGCCTTATCTAAAGAATTAAATGTTTTACAGCCTAAAAATTTAAAAAATGAAGACTTTCATGATAAACTCAAAGATTTAAAAGCAGACATACAAATAGTAGTTGCTTTTAGAATGTTACCCAAATCTGTTTGGCAAATGCCCAAATTAGGAACATTTAATTTACATGCTTCTTTACTACCAGCTTACCGAGGTGCAGCCCCTATACATTGGGCTATTATTAATGGGGAAAGAAAAACTGGTGCAACCACATTTTTTATTGATGACAAAATTGATACTGGTGAAATTATACTTAAAGAGGAAGTTGCAATTTCTGATACGGAAACTGTAGGCACTTTACATGATAAACTAATGTATTTAGGTGCAAATTTAGTTGCAAAAACAGTCGATTTAATTGCTACAGGAAATATTACAACTATAAAACAACCTGATTTAGAGGAAAAATCAGCTCCAAAACTAAATTCTGAAAACACTAAAATAGATTGGACTAAATCTTTAGACAGTATTTATAATAAAATTAGAGGGTTAAATCCTTTCCCCACTGCTTGGACAATAATTAAAAATGGAGATGATGAAATTTCTACAAAAATTTACGAAGTATCTAAAGTTAGAGAAATACATAATTACGAATTTGGAACAGTAATTTTATCTAAAAAAACAATTAAAGTTGCTGTAAAAAACGGATTCATTAATATTCTATCTATAAAACTTGCTGGTAAGAAAAAAATGGACGCAGTAAGCTTATTAAATGGTTATAGTTTTAAAGAAAATACAAAAATGCTTTAACCCCTTTATTAATAAGCTTTTCGAAGTTTTTTTAATTTTCAAAGCTTCCTTATTAACATTTTGCAGCTATTTATTAACAAAACCTCTATTTTTTAAAGCATAAATTTGCGTAAGGCCTTAATCCGTCTATATTTGTTAAGCTTTATAGCAAAATAATATACAATTAATTTAAAATCTATTTATTATGAACAAGTCAGATTTAATTGACGCAATGGCTGCTGACGCAGGAATTTCTAAAGTAGCAGCTAAAGCAGCTTTAGAATCTTTTACAGGTAATGTAACTTCTGCTTTAAAAGGCGGTGGAAAAGTAGCATTAGTTGGTTTCGGAACTTTCTCAGTTTCTCACAGAGCTGCAAGATCAGGTAGAAATCCTCAAACAGGGAAAACTATTCAGATTGCTGCTAAAAATGTAGCTAAATTTAAAGCTGGAGCTGGTTTAAGCGACGCTGTTAACTAGTTATCTGCTGTACAATTATAATTAAACTCTCTTACTTAAGAGAGTTTTTTTTATTCCTATATTTTATTTATATTTACTAATGGCCTACCTAAAACCTATTAAAGGAAGATTATTAATTGCTGAACCTTCTATATTAAATGATAGTTCCTTTAACAGGGCTATTATATTAATTACAGAACATACAGAAAATAATTCCGTAGGCTTTATTTTAAATAGACCTTTAGAATATACCTTGCAAGATCTAATTCCTGAAATTAATTCTAATTTCACCATTTACCAAGGTGGGCCCGTTGAACAAGATAATTTATATTTTGTACATAAAGTACCTGAATTAATTCCTGATAGTATTGAAGTTGATAATGGTATTTTTTGGGGAGGTAATTTTGACTCTTTAAAAAAGCTATTAAACGATAATTTATTAGAAAGTTCAGATATCCGTTTCTTTTTAGGTTATTCTGGATGGGGTAAAAATCAATTATCAGATGAAATAAATATTAGTTCTTGGTTTATTTCTGAAAATGATATTCACAATATTTTTTCCGATAATAATCATATGCTTTGGAGAAATAAAATACTGCAAAAAGGTGGAGATTATAAGATTTGGGCAAATGCGCCTAGTGATATTCAGCTAAACTAATTGCCAGATGTAAATTCTAATACCTTAAGACTCTTTGCAATTTTATTAGAAAAATCTGCTTTAAATTGTTTCTTTTTGTAATTTGTAACTGGCTGAACGCCCATAATTGCATTTGTAATAAAAACTTCATCTGCCTTTTGAATCTCAAATGGTGATATATTAGTTTCCTCTAAATTATATTCTGGATTTTTAGTTATAATTTCTATAACTTTTTTTCTAATAATTCCCTTTATACACCCTTCTGTTAATGCTGGTGTTTTTATAGTATTCCCTTTTAAAATAAAAATATTGCCATTAGCAACCTCTACTGCTCCTTTTTTTTCATTAATTAATACACAATTATCTAAATCATTTTCTTTAGCATAAATACTTGCCAAAGTATTTACCATTCTATTGTTTGTTTTTATGGTTGATAACAAACCAGAATAGCTATAAAAATCTTTAAAAATATCAACTTTATATACTTCTTTAGTTATGTAAATATTCTTTTTAACATCAATTAAATAATCAATCTCATTAGTTTTTGGTGTGTATAAACCACCATCTTTTCTGTAAATATTTAATCGTACTCTGTAAGAAGCCGCATTATCTTGAGCTGCCACTGTCTTCAAAATTTCTTTTTGGAGAAACTCCAAAGTAAATTCCATTGGTATTTTCATACGTAACATACGCATAGATGCCATCAATCTAAAATAATGATCCTCCCAAAAAATAATTCTATTATTACTAACTTTTATGGTTTCAAAAATTGCATCTCCATATTTAAAACCTCTATTTTCAGTTGAAAGTTTAATGTTTTGTTCAAACAATAATTCTCCATTAATATTGATCATTTCTTTATTTCTTTGAGATTACAAAATTAAGTCTTTTTAGTAGAAATTAAACAAAAAAAAACTCAACATAAAGTTGAGTATATAAATATTTTTTGATGAGATTTTACGCTCCAATAGTATGTTTTAATTCATCTATTTGATTTTCCCAGAGCTGTTTTGACTCTTCAACCTCATCTTCATCTTCAGCAAAATCAGTAATCATTAAAGAAACATCTTTTGTAAGGGCATCTACCTGAATCCTAATTTCAAAAAAACTGTCATCACCCTCACTTTCTAGCCATTTAAATCGAATTCTTTCTTCGGATTTTTTAGTGATTAATTCAGCTTGTTCTTCAGAACCATCCCACTCAAAAGTAAAAACCTTACCTCTTGCATTTACACGATCTGCAAACCATTCTTGTAAATTAGAAGGCGATGATATGTATTGATAGAGCATCCTTGGAGAAGCGTGAATTGGTATTTCTAGTTCGTATTTAACTTTATCCATTTTTAGTAACTTAGGTTGACAATATAGGTATTAATTCTATTTTAAAAAAATTAAAAAGACAACTTGCGTATCTATAAAAATGGATTATATTTGCACTCGCAAATCAACAATGGCGAGGTAGCTCAGTTGGTTAGAGCGCAGGATTCATAACCCTGAGGTCGGCAGTTCAAATCTGCTCCTCGCTACAAATTAAAAGTAATGAAAAAACGAATTGTTATTTACAATTCGTTTTTTTATATATTAATTTTTCTTCTTCCTTAGACCTTATCTCACTCTATTGTTTAGGATTCATAATAATACTCATTTTTTTAGATTTTATAATATTGATACTACAAAACCCAAAACGATTTGTAATTTCCCCATAACAAGCATAAATTCCCATTCCGTTTATTGGGTATGTATGTACAACATCTGTAAAATGTACTGCATCAAAATAATTACCATGATCATCTATAAAGGTACTTAAACGCATTATTTTACCTTGCGCTGTTTTGTTGAAACGCGTAGTGACTAATTTACCATATAAAAGAGCATTTTTATCAGCGTATAAATGCATTTCTTTGGCTTTAATATGAGGATGAAACACATCTGCAACCAATTTAAAATAATTATGAATCGTAAATCCTAAAAGCTCTATTTCATCGTATACATTCTCTACCCAATGTGTTTTCATTTCAGGAATTACAAACGTTTTATATTTTGATTTAAATAATTTTTGTAATGACTCAATATGAAAACTGATTCTTTCAAGCTCTTCTGCAATGTCATGCTTTAAAGCAATAGTAGACACTTCGTTTGATATATCATCTGTTTGCAGAGTAATATTTTTTTGTATTAATTTCTTTTTAATTGATTTAATTCTATGTTGTAGTAAGGCTGGGGCTGATCGAGTAAGCTTAAGGTGGGCTTTAATTAAAAATGATAGCTTGCTTGAGACAATTTTCTCGATCTTCTCTCCTTCAATTGCTCTTGAGTTATATAAGTTTTGAATTGCAAGATTCAAAGCTTTTTTACCTAGGCTCGAAATATCTTTTTTAGATGTTTTTACTACCAAAAGTCCTGGGATATCCTTTAAATCGCTTAATCTCAAATCACTGCTATTAAAGTCTTTGGAGGACTTCAGGGAATCCTTAAGATTTTTTAGGCTCTGCTGATTAATTTCATATTCATGTTCGGATTGAAAGTTATCATTAATTTTTATTTCGAACGAACCACGTAAAAACTTTTTTTTAATCTGAGATTTAATATATTCCTCAAATTCATTGGGGACACTATAGCCCCTAAAAGAGATTTCCACGAATCGATTGTTTACAGATTTAATCTCGCACAAAACCTCTAGATCTCTTATAGCTGCCGTTCCATTTCCATAACCTGTCATGCTGTAAAACATATTATTCCCTTGTATTTTTTAAATATTATCCCATTAAATTGCTTGCTATTAGCTTTTGAAAATTAAATGATTTACCGGAATGATCGGAGGCGATAAAAAAATCTTCAAAGTTCTTGTCAGGATATTGTTCCGCAAAGAGTTCGGAGAATATTTTGGAGGGTTCGCTGCAAATAAAGATACCAGAAAGTTCTGCTAATTTTTTCTGAGCAACATAGTTTGAGATGATCGTTGCAAGGATATTGCGGTCAAATCTATTAGATTCTTTTGAGGACAGGGAGTGTTGCTTAGCTTCAAAGCTATTTATGAACTTCTGCATCCATTTTTGCTTTGGGTCATATAATCCAGAAGGTCTTAAAATCAGTGGCTCAACCTTTGACTGGTCTCGCATTATTTTTTCATACTCTAGGATGATATGCCCTCTAAAATCATCTGGTTGAGGTGCAGCTGTTTCGGTAATGCCTCTCCCATTCTTTTCTCCATATACTCTTGTGGAACTCACCACCACTAATTTTTGATAATCAAAGCTGTGATTCAGATTTTTTATAATAATTTCAGCAGCTTTAAGGTATCCAGTCTGATAGCCTTTCTCATCAAAAGATGTTGGCTTAAGTATGACAATCACGGTTGATATTTCTACATTGGGTAACTCTAATGATCTGCCGGACAACCAATCCCATTGATGCCATGAAGTATTGTGATCTTGAGTGTTGTTATTTCTGGATACGCCTATTATTTGATGCTCAGGGAGAAGCCTCGAAACTCTTTGCCCAATATCTCCATAACCAATAATTAATACTTTTTTCATATATATATTTCTAAAGTGCTTATATTAAAAGTATTATCCATAGGTGGCTAATATTGAACTAAAACAATTAAAAGGAATTGGTCCTTCTATTGTTGAAAAACTAAATTCTCATGGGATTTTTAACCTACGTGATCTTTGTTTTCATCTACCATCAGGATACCAAGATAGAACGAATGTAACGCAAGTCATAGATTTGGTGCCTGGCGATGAAAAGCTTATTACAGTCAAGGTAGTGACTTCTCAATCTCTATATAGGCCAAGAAAAATGATGGTTTTAAAATGCACGGATGGGTCTGGTCCTATCAACATAAGATTTTTTTACTTTCACCCAAGCCAAGCAAGGCAGTTAAAAGCTGGAGCTGAGTTAGCATTCACTTATCTTGGTGATGCATTAAAGAAAAGAGTTATTCCTTTAGCAGAAAAATTGAATTCAAAAGCTACTTTTAGCTGTGATGTTGAAAATAAAGAAGAAGTAATAAAACTTTTTGAAGATATTAAATCTGAGTGGGGACAAATTGATTTTGTTGTTCATGCTGTTGCCTTTTCAGATAAATCAGAATTATCTGGTGAATATTTAAACACTACTAGAGAAAACTTTTTAAAAAGTATGTTAATTTCATGCTTTTCATTTACAGAAGTTGCTAAAGAAGCCTCTAAGATAATGAATAAAGGTGGTAGCATGCTTACATTAACTTATGAGTCTACTAAGACTATTCCAAACTATAATGTGATGGGTGTTTGTAAATCAGCACTTGAAGCAAGTGTTAAATACTTAGCAAGAGATTTAGGTGAAAAAGGAATTAGAGTGAATGCAATAAGTGCTGGACCAATTAAAACTCTAGCAGCTTCTGCTATTGGAGATGCAAAATTCCTTTATAAATGGAATGAAGACCATTCTTTATTAA
>CAJWAC010000036.1 GCA_913020555.1 uncultured Polaribacter sp.
AAATTAAACCAAAAACAGTAGCTAAACCAAACTTTCTACCATTTACAAGACTTTGCGTAAGTACAAATATATTGTCGGGCCCTGGTGACAATGCTAGAATTGAAGTTGCCAATGCAAAAGACAAAAGGGTCTCTATCATCTATTTTAATTATGTTTGTATTTGTGCTTTATAAACTTAGGTAGTAAATAATAAAAACTAGTTTTTATAAATTTATCTATTTTTTAACTTAGCTAATGGTCTAAAAGCTTTAAAATTCTCTTACAATAGCCTTATTTATTCTTTTTACTAAACCCGGACCTTCATAAATAAAACCAGTATAAATTTGCACTAAATCAGCACCTGCAGCAATTTTATCTAGTGCATCTTGCTCAGAATGAACACCTCCTACTCCAATTATTGGAAAAGATTTATTGGAATTATCTGCCAAATATTGAATTACTTTTGTACTCTGGTGTTTTATAGGTTGTCCACTAATACCACCATTTCCTATTTCTTGCAAGCGTTCTGGTGTTACTTTTAAATTATTTCTAGATGTTGATGTATTTGAGGCAATAACACCATCAATTTTGGTCTCAGCAACTAACTCTATAATTTCATCTAACTGTTGATTATTTAAATCTGGAGCAATTTTTAGTAAAATTGGTTTTTGTTTTTCTTCTTTGTTATTTAGATTTTGACATTCCGTAATCAACTCCACCAAGTATTCCTTATCATTTAATTTTGCATGACTCCCAACATTTGGGCAACTTACATTTAATACAAAATAATCTACATAAGGGTGCAAACCTTTAAAACATTCTTTATAATCCCGAGTATAATTTTCTGATGGAGTTTGAGTGTTTTTACCTATGTTACCTCCAATAATAACTTTTCCTTTATTCTTTTTTAATTGATGAATAGCAGCTTGTAAACCCTCATTGTTAAACCCCATTCTATTTATGATTCCTTGATCATCTTTTAAACGGAATAGCCTTTTTTTAGGATTACCTTCTTGTCCTTTTGGAGTTACTGTACCAATTTCTATAAAACCAAAACCAAAATTAGCCAACTCGTTATACAAGACCGCATTTTTATCAAAACCAGCAGCTAAACCAACTGGATTTTTAAAAGTAAGACCAAATAAATTACGTTCTAATTTTTTATCGTTTACTTGATATAAACCTCTAAAAATAGATGAAACCAAAGGAATTTTACATAAAAAATGAATCAATGAAAATGTAAAATAATGAATCTTCTCTGGATCAAAAAGAAAGAAAATTGGACGAATTATTGATTTATACACCTTTAGTTTTAGTTTATTGAAAATACACTAATATATTAACTATATTTATTTACTTTTATCTTAACACAGCTTCTAGGTTTTTCTCTAGACTTTGCTGTAATTTTTGCATTATTTTATCGATTTGTTTGTCTTCCAAAGTTTTATTTTCATCCTGCAACAAAAAACTTACCGCATAAGATTTTTTACCTTCAGGTAAATTATCACCTTGGTAAACATCAAATAGATCTACCTCTTTTAATAATTTTCTTTCAGATTGAAATGCCAAATTATAAATCTCTTTAAATTCAGTTTTAGAGTTGATCAATAATGCTAAATCTCTTTTTACTGCAGGAAATTTAGACAAATTAGAAACTTTTATCTTTTTATTTCCCGAAAACTTGAGAACATTATCCCAATTAAAATCTGCGAACAAAACCTCTTGCTTGATTCCAAATTCTTTTAAAATAGAACGTTTTATAACCCCAAATTCAACTAACTTAATTTTTCCTAAACTTAAAACGATACCTTCAGAGAAAACATCACTTTTTACAGGTGTAGCTCTTAATTTTTGAATTCCTAAGCGTTCTAATACAACAGTAATTACACCCTTTAAATAAAAGAAATCTGAAGAACCCAAATTACTTTTCCAAGAATCTTTTGTTCTTTTACCGGTTACAAAAAGTGTTAAATGTTTATCTTCTTGATACTTGTTATAAGAATGATATGTTTTTCCGAATTCATAAAACTTTAAGTTCGTATTTTTTCTGTTCAGATTATATGATACAGATTCTAAACCACTAAATAACAATGATTGACGAAGTACAGCTAGATCATTACTTAAAGGATTTAACATTGTTACATTAGCCTCTTTATTTATGTTTTCCGATAAAGAAACATATTCAGGTTTTGTTAAAGAGTTGGCCATTGTTTCGTTAAAACCCAAACTACTTAATTGGTTGGCTACAATATTTTCAATTTTGGTCTCTTTATTATCATCAAAAGTAATGGATGTATTTAGCTTATTTGAAAACTCAATATTGTTATAACCATAAACTCTAATAATTTCTTCTATAATATCCGCCTCTCTTTGAACATCAGTTCTGTAACTAGGGATTGTTAATCCCAAACCACCTTCAGTTTCACTGTTTATTTTTATTTCTAAAGAAGCTAAAATATTTTTAATTTTTTCCTTTGGAATTTCCTGACCTATCAATCTATAGGCATTATTGTAAGATAAGAATACTTGAAAGTCTTCTATTTTTATTGGATAAAAATCAGAAATATCTGAAGCCAATTTACCTCCTGCATATTCTTCAATTAACAAAGCAGCTCTTTTTAAAGCATATTCTGTCATATTTATGTCAATTCCTCTTTCAAATCTGAAAGAAGCGTCAGTATTTAAAGCATGTCTTTTGGCTGTTTTTCTAATAGAAACAGGATTAAAATATGCGCTTTCTAAAAAGATAGAAGTCGTATTTTCTGTAACTGCAGATTTTAAACCTCCAAAAACACCACCAATACACATTGGATTATCTTCTGCATCACAAATCATAATATCATCAGAAGACAAGATTCTTTCAACATTATCTAACGAGGTAAATTTAGTGCCTTCATTTAAAGTTTTTACTTTAATTTTGTTTCCTTTAATTTTCTGAGAGTCAAAAGCATGTAAAGGTTGCCCCAGCTCATGTAAGACATAATTCGTTATGTCTACAATATTATTTTTTGGTACAATTCCTATTGCTTTCAAACGGTTTTGAATCCATTCTGGAGAATCTTTAACCTCTATATCTGTAATTGTAATTCCACAATAACGAGGCACTAAATCTTTATCATCAACTTCAACATCATAACGTAAAGTTCTTTCATCTACGTGAAAATCACTTACTGATGGAGAAATCAATTCTAATTTTATATCATTTTGTATCAAACCAGCACGTAAATCTCTAGCTACTCCATAATGGCTCATAGCATCAGATCTATTAGGCGTTAATCCTATTTCAAAAACATGATCTGTTTCTATATTAAAAACATTTGCTACAGGAGTACCCGCTTCTAGCTCTTTATCTAAAATTAAAATACCATCATGACTTTGACCTAAACCTAATTCGTCTTCCGCACATATCATTCCATGACTTTCTAGTCCTCTAATTTTTCCCTTTTTAATTTTAAACGCTTCACCTTTATCATCGTAAAGTAAAGTTCCAATAGTGGCTACAGGAACTTTTTGGCCAGCAGCAACATTTGGAGCGCCACAAATGATTTGAACCGGTTTATCAAGTCCTAAATCTACAGTAGTAACTTTTAGTCTGTCTGCATTTGGATGCTGCCCACAAGTTAATACTTTACCAACAACTACTCCTTTTAAGCTACCTTTTATTGATTCTTTAACCTCAATACCTTCAACTTCTAAGCCTAAATCAGTCAACAACTCACCTGTTTTATGAGCTTCCCAATCAATTTGTAAAAATTGTTGCAACCAACTATATGATATTTTCATGTTTATTCTTTTTGGGTAATTTATCGGCAAATTTAACTATTTTAAATTGATTTAAGACACCAAATTATAAATGTTAATACATCTAAATAAACAATAAAGTTTTTAATTTATCTATGTTTAAATGATTGAATTAGTTATAGATTTTATGAGATAACTACTATTATTTATTTGATTATAAGAATTGGATATTACTCAAATTAAGGAAAAAATAGAGCAAACTTGTATAATTAAAAATAATTATTTGATGAATTATGAAAATATGTAATAAGGAAAAAAAAATAAAGAATTTAAAACTGATTTTGAAAAATTTGTTAGTAATTTGTTTTCCTTAAATAATATTATAATCAGAACTGAGAAATATGTGGAATAAAATCCCTAATTATGTGAAATATATTTTTAGCAATTTCCTTTTATTAATTGTTTTTAATATTATTTTTAGAATTATTTTTTATCTATTTTTTGCTGAATTAGAAACGGCCACAGCTTCTGAAATAAAAAGGGCTTTTGTGCTAGGATTTAGATTTGATATAAAATTAGCTGCGATTTCTATATTTCCATTGGCTTTTTTAATTTTAATCTTAAATAGACGTTTTTTTAAATATTCTTTTTATAAAAAATTAGCAAATATCTACTTAATTGTAGCATATATATCACTCACTTTGGTTTATTTAATGGATTTTGGTTATTATGATTATTTATCAATTAGATTAGATGCAGCCTCACTTCGTTTTTTAGAAAACTTAAAAATTTCTTCTCAGGTATTGTTTGAAAGTTATCCTGTTTTTAAGGGTTTGTTTGGGCTTATTGTCTTCGGTTATTTGGTTTTTAGAGTATCAAAATATTTGTATCGAAAATCGAAAGAAAATCAACTTTATCAATCTATAAAAACAAAAACTATCTATTTTATTGTTACAATTTTACTTTTATCATTTAGTATTTTTAATAGTTTTACACACTACCCTTTAAGATGGAGTGAAGCTTTTTTCTCTAAAAATAATAAAGTTAATCAATTTGCTTTAAATCCCATTTTATACTTTTTTGATAGTTTTAAATTTCGAAGTGAAAGTGTAAATATGAGCGAATTTCAAAAATATTATCCTGTTATTGCTAAAGATTTGAACTTGTCAAGAGATAGTATTTCGTTTGAAAGAAAAGTTACTTTTACAGAGAGCTTAACAACTAAACCTAATGTTGTTTTTGTAATGTTAGAATCTGTTGGTGTAAAACCATTAAGTTATTATGGAAATCTAATAAAATCAACACCACAAATAGACTCTTTAATTCCAAAAAGTTTAAATTTCACTAACTTTTTTGTACATAAATCAGGAACCGCAGCCAGTGTTTTTGCCAGTGTTACAGGGTTACCAGATGTAGATGATGTAAAAACAGCTTCTAGAAACCCGATGATTATTGATCAACGTATTTTACTAGATCAATTCGAAGGATATGAAAAACTTTATTTTTTAGGCGGAAGTGCAAATTGGGCAAATATTAGAGGAATTTTTCAAGCCAATGTAAAAGGGTTAAAGATATTTGAAGAAGGCAGTTACGAGACAGAAAAAAGAGCGGACGTTTGGGGTATAGATGATTATGAACTTTTTAAAGAATCTGATAAAGAGTTAAAAAAACTACATCAACAAAAAAAACCATTTGTAGCTTATATCCAAACCGCTACAAACCATATTCCTTTTACAGTCCCTGATGTAAAAGAGAGCTTTACTCCTCTTTCTGAACAAGCCATTTCTGATGAACTTTTAAAAAAATCAGGTTTTAAATCTGTTGCTCAATTAAATGCTTTACGTTATTTGGATTTTAATATTGGTCGTTTTTTAAAAAGAACTAAAACTTCTGGTTATTATGACAATACTGTTTTTGTTTTTTTTGGTGATCATAATACAATGATGAATAGAAATCATCAATATACAAAAGAGCATGATTTAAATATTAATTTACAACATGCTGCTTTATTTATTCACGCACCTAAGTTTATAGAACCAAGAGAAATTAATGAAAACGGAAAATTAATTGATTTGTTTCCAACAGTAATGAGTTTGATTAAAAAAAATTATACCAATTATACTTTAGGACGAGATCTTTTAGATACAGTTAATTATAAAAATCCGTCTTCTTTCGTATATTTAAAAATGCAAGGAGAACCTACAGTGGGTATTTTACAAGACAGTTTGTATTACTATAAAACTAGCATAAGTAAAAGCAATGGTTTATATGATTTGAAAGACAAAAAAATGGAAGATTTAAAAGAACAATATCCTAATAGAAGCTTAAAAATGGATAGTCTTTTAAACGCTTATTACCACTCTACAAAGTATTTATATTTCAATAATAAAAAATTAGATAAATAATTTTTTATCTAATTTTTTAAAGAAAAAGTAATAAATATTTGCTAATAGTATTCCAGTGATAATTCCAAGAGAAATATCGATAGGGAAATGGACTCCTAAATACAATCTACTGTAAGAAAATAACATTGGAAATAGTAAAATAAAGTATATTTTTCTATAGTTTTCTTTCAACAATAAAATTACGAATACAGAGAAAAAAGTAGATGTTGTTGCGTGACCAGAGATAAAACTAAAGCTTTGGGGATTTATTAAATGTCTTAAGGATTCCTTAATTTCTGGATCGTTATTAGGACGTAATCTTTCTGTGCTATTTTTAATTAAATTAACAAACTGGTCTGAAAATGCAACTAAGATAATCATTGCTAAAATCATAAAACCTCCACGCTTCCATCCAAAGGTTTTTATTATGATAAAAAAAATAAAAAGGAACAGCGGAATCCAACTAAACTGATTGGTAATTAACAGCCATAGCGCATCCCATTGTTCACTTCCTAAATTGTTTAAGAAAACTAAGAGTTCTTTATCTTTTTGTATGATTGATTCGAACAAATTATTTTCCTATTTCTATAATTTCAACCTCAAAAACTAAATCTGATTTGGCAGGAAAAGGACCATATTTTGCCTCACCAAAACCAATATAATAGGGTATAAAAAGTCTTGCTTTTTCACCTACTCTCATATCTTTAACACCTTCTTTAAAACCTGTAATCATTGGTCTTTGAGCATCATCTAATTGAAAAACAAAAGGTTGACCACTTTCTTCTGTAGATTGTATTTTATTGCCATCCGCAGTATATAAATTAAAGTGCGCTTTTACAGGTTTATTTGTAACCATTCTCTTACCTGAATTATTTTGCTTTAACATTAAAATACGTAAACCAGAACTTGTTTTTATAGCATTTACTTCATCCATTTTGGCCAAAAAAGTAACTTTATCTTCTAAATACTTTTTATATCTTAATTCCTCTGCTCTTTCTTCATTAGCTGCTCTTTCTTTCTTGCTAGATTCATAGTTTGCCATTTCTGTATCTAAAACTTCACCAGCTTTAAAAGATTTTGCAGCACTACCTACTCTAATAATTTTAATGGTGTTTATTGTATCTAATTTTTCAATATTGTTTACAACTACCATTCTTAATGAATCAATTGCCTTCGTTAGTTTTTCAGAATCTTTTATTGTATTATGTAAAGTTTCTAACTGTAAAGAGTTTACAATTGTTTTACCAAAAACAGTGTGTTTACCATCTAAATGAGGTGTTGGTTTATATGTAATAAAAAATTGACTTCCATTAGATTCAGGACCTCCATTTGCCATGGATAAAATTCCTGCATCATCATGTTTATAATACAAATTACCATTTTCATCTCTAGCAAACTCATCACCAAATCTATAACCAGGTGTTCCTCTGCCAGTTTCTGTCGGATCTCCTCCTTGAATCACAAAATTTTTAACAACTCTATGAAAACGAATGCCATCATAGTATTTCTTGCCTTTTAAAGAATCTGGTACTTTGTTATTTGTGCCCTCTGCTAAAGAAACAAGATTAGCAACTGTCATAGGTGCTACATCAGAATATAATTCTAATAAAATATCACCTTTATTGGTTTCAATTTCAGCGTATAATCCATCATTTAGGTTCTTATATTTAACAGATGTACAACCTATAACAACCAATGAAGTAATAAAAATATATAAACCTTTTTTCATCTATGATTTTGTAATATCTAAAATTTCAATTTCGAAAATAAGCGCAGAAAAAGGTAAAATTAATTGTCCTCTTTGCTGAGATCCATATGCCAATTCCTGAGGAATAAAAACTCTATACTTAGAACCCTTTTTCATTAAAGCTAAAGCTTCATTAAAACCTGGAACAAATACATTTGCTTTAGATTCATATGGGCTGTTTCTATCTACTGTACTATCAAAAACTTTCCCTTCGGTTGTTGTTCCATGATAGTGAATTTTAACTTTGTCTGTTGGTTGTACATTATCCCCTTTACCCTCTTTTAAAACAATGTATTGCAAACCACTTTGTGTACTTTCAACACCTTCCTTCACCTTATTTAAAGCTAAAAATTCTTCACCAGCTTTCTTTATATGAGCAAATTTTGTTTCAGCCTCTTTAGCAGATTTTTCTTGAGCTTCTTTCATTCTTTCTGCTTGTTGTTTCTGAAAAAAAGCACTTAAAAATTTGCCTAACTCTTTTTCTTCAATTAACAACCCTGTAGAATCTATTCCGTTTCTATAACCTTGTAAAAATAAATCTGTTTTTGCTTCACTAAAATTTGCTTTAACTTTAATCGCCATATCCATTCCTAAAGCATAACTAGCTGAATCTATTTCAGTTTCTAAAGACCTAACATCTACTTTTTGATTTCCACAAGAAACCATCATCGTTAAAACTGCAATAATTGCTAAACTTTTAAATACTCTCATTTTTCTATTTATTTATATTAATTAATGTTACTGTACTTTTTATAGATTGGTTTAAACCAATTTTATTATTATCACCTGTAATACCATATGCATTGTATGAAGGCAGCACAAATGTAATGGTTTCTCCTATTTTCATCAACTTAATTCCTTTTTGTAAACCTGAAATAAAATCTTCTTTATCAACTATATATTTTTTAATCCCTAGTTCTTTTTTGCTGTATATAATGGAATCTTTTAAATCTGTGATGTTATATTCTAAATATACCTCATCTCCTTTATGGGGAGTTTTTGAGCTATCTTCTACTTTATTGATGTATGTATACCAAAACCCTTGAGGTGATTGAATATAATTATTCAAGGAATCATTTTTTATAAGTTCTAGAATTTTATTTTCTTCAATTTTATTCAACCTTTTATTTTGTTGTATGGCTTCAAAATATAATGTAGTTGATGGTTTTGGATTGATAGGTCTTCTAGGTTGGATTTTGGAACAAGAAAATCCTAGGAGCAGCAATAAAAATAAAAAACTATATTTCATAAGAAGTTTCTAATTCTTGTTGATATTGATTTAGTAAAGAGGTAAATTTTGTTACTGTATTTGACAAAGACAGGTCTGACTTACCTCCGGCTGCATTATCGTGTCCTCCGCCTTCAAAATGATTTCTTGCAAACTGATTTACCGAAAAATTTCCTTTTGAACGAAATGAAATTTTTATTATTCCTTGTTCTTTGTCTTCAATAAAAATTGCTGCAAAAATGATTCCTTTAAGTGATAACGCATAATTTACTACACCTTCCGTATCTCCTTTCTGAAAATCAAAACGCTTTTTCTCATCATCTGATAATGTAATGTACGCCGTTTTATATGACGGTAAAATCTGTAAATTACTCAATGCTTGCCCTAATAATAATAATCGATTGTAAGAATTAGCATCATAAATATTATTGTGTATCCTATCGTTTTTAGCTCCTTTGTCAATTAAATCGGCAATAATTCTGTGTGTTTTACTTGTTGTTGACCTAAATCTAAAAGAACCTGTATCTGTCATAATTCCTGTATACAAACATGTGGCAATGTCATGATCTATCAAATTTAAATCATTGTTCATTTCAATGAATTGATATACCATTTGACAAGTTGAACAAATTTCAGTATCCGAATACATGTACGTAACGTCATCTGGTTGTTGATGGTGATCTATCATTACAAAATCATTAGAGTATTTTTCTAATGTGTTTTGCATATCAGAGCCAACTCTATGTAGTGCGTTAAAATCTAATAAAAAAATAATATCAGAGCTACTAATAGCTCTTTGCGCTTGCCTATTTTGTTTATCAAATTTATATATTTCTTTAGAACCTGGTATCCAATGTAAAAAATCTGGAGAATCGTTTGGCATTATAACAGTTGTTTGGTGTTCTTTTTTATCCAAATAATGTTTAAGCGCTAAAGTAGATCCTACTGCATCTCCATCCGGATTTCTGTGCCCAATAATAACAACTTTTTTAGGCTCTGCCAAAAAACTCTTTAAATCCTCAAAACCTTTTAAAATCATAGTTTGCGAATATACAATTTAATACTATTTTTTATAGTATTTTGAGCTCACATTTAAAGACAAAATTATTTTGATAAAAAGAGCATTGATAGTAATCACTTATGATAATCATGGTTTTGTCATATTATGAATATGCTTTCAGAAAATTACTTTTGGTTTAGTAAAATTTAATACAATTATATGATTCACTTGTTTTTAAATTTAAAAGATGTACTTTTGCCGAAAATTAAGAAAAATGGCAACAAATAGAACATTTACAATGCTTAAACCAGATGCTGTAGAAAACGGACACACTGGTGCAATATTAGAAAGGATTAATGCAGCAGGTTTTAGAATAGTAGCTCTTAAGAAAACTCAAATGACGCGAGTTGACGCTGAGGCTTTTTATGCTGTGCACAATGAGCGCCCATTTTTTGGAGAATTGGTAGATTTTATGACGAGAGGACCAATTATAGCTGCAATTTTAGAAAAAGAAAATGCAGTTGAAGATTTTAGAACATTAATTGGTGCTACTAATCCGGCTGACGCTGCTGAAGGAACAATTAGAAAATCATATGCAACTTCTATGGGAGAAAATGCAGTGCATGGTTCCGACTCAGACGAAAATGCTAAAATTGAAGGAGATTTTCATTTCTCTGGAAGAGAACAATTTTAAGACTTGATAAGGGTTAAAAAATAGTCTTACGTTTTTAGCTCAAAACAAATTAAAAAAACTCATAGCTATTTAGTTGTGAGTTTTTTTTTACATTATTTGAGATTTTTTAAAATAAAATCGACAGTTTTATTTTTATTTTTATTTTCTGAATAAGATTTGGTAATATGTTTGGGATAAATTGCAGTATTATTATAAAGCATATACTTAATTTCCTTAACGAATTCAAGAGAGACCTTTCCTGACAATAATAAACCTAAATCTTTTCCCTCTTGATGATAATCGTAAATTTTTTTAAGTCCAGTTAAATACAAATAATCTTTTGTAAACCCACCACCTCTGTGAGCTCTTACAGAAATATAAAAAGCTTCTTCCCTATTTAAATCATATCCATTATGAAGCATCCTAAAGGTTCTAGAAAAAGAATATCCTTTTGCCAAACTATCTACAGCTAAAACTCTGTATGCTAATTCTTTTAACCTTTTCACTGTTAAGTTTCCTGACATATATTCACTAAAAACAGCCAAACCTTCCTGAGTCTCTTCATTGTTTGGGAATCCGTGAGAAAATATTTTTAAAGGATGTAACATCCCATTCATAGTTGTTACCATATGTACACCTATTTCATGATTAGTTAAGATGTTAATCTGATTTTCAGAAAAAGTATGATTTTCATTCAAAATTAAAGTCTGAGCGCTGTTTGAAACCATGGCTATTGCCCCAATTGTGGATGAATTTTTTATACTGTAATTAAAATCATAATTTTTTGAATATTCTCTAAAAAAATGATGTGATGCTAATGCTGTATATTTTGGTATAAAAATTTCAGAGTTTGAATATTCGCTCTCAAAATGCAAAATAAATTTTGCATTTTCTACATCATTTTCTGTAGGTGTACCAAAAGACCGTAAACTATTGTAATAAAAACGCTTGCCTTTTCCTATTGTTTCTATACACTGAATTAACCCTGAATAAAAGTAGATAATATCTTCGTAAAAATCTCTCAATTTTTCATCTTCAATATCATCAATTTTTAAAGCAAAAAACTCTTTATGTAAAGAAAATTTATCAAAATCTCTTTTAGGATACTTAAATTTTGGATCTTCTAAATATTTAGATTTGTAGAACTTGTTTTTCTCTTCTTCAATATTAATTGGATTTACATAATTGAGCATTTCAATTTTCTTGACTAAAACATCAATTTTATGATCAATCTCAAATAATTTTTGATTTTTTGTAAAAACAGCATCACTCATAATTCATAATCTAAAAGCGAATGCAAAATTACAATTTATGTGCTTTATAAAAAGCTTTTGCGTGATTTTTTAATTCAGTTCTTAAATATTTCTCAATTGATACCACAACTTCTGGATACATAATTTGTTCTAATTCATCACAATACACTTTTGCAATTTCTGTAGCTAATACTAGTGTGTTTTTGAAATTATTAGTAATATATTTCAAAAAATAACCATTTCCTTGAAATGTATCATTTACTAATGCTGTAGACTTTATATTATTAGGTAAAGGTGTTTTTTCTAAAATAACTCTCCAAGTTTCTACTTCATTTTCAAAACGATTATTGTCAATATTTCCTGTTCCTAAATTCCAAGTTGGTACTTCTCTTGTCCAACGTTTCCAATTGTAAGAATGCATATCATAGACAATACATACCCCAAACTTCTCTTCTATTTTACCTATTAATGCGTGAACTACTTTATAAAAATTGGCGTGTTTGTCTAAACTTTTTGATTTTTGACTTTGTGGTAATGGGTTTTTCCATAATTGTTTTCCCCAAGCATCTACATAAATGGCAGTCTCTGGAGCTCTATTTAAATCATATTCAAAACGAGAATCGCAACCAGCAATTACAATAGGATGACTTTTAACCATTTCTTTGGTTTCTGGATCTTCCTCAAACCAGCGTTCATATTCAGTATGCAAGCAGTTTGTCCATAATTCTTTTCTAAATTGATGACCATCGTGTACAGCACCACAAGCGTAATGCACATATTCATCAATTTTTATTGTAAAGGAATAATCACTCGAAACTGCTTCAAAAGTTTCTTCCTTTTGAATTTTATTGATGATTTCTTCAATTGATAATTTTAGCATCACTAATCAATTATTTTCTTTAAAATACCAAATACTTTTTTCTCGATTACATCTACAGAACCGTCTGCAAAAAACACGTTTTTTATATCTTTTATTAATGTATTTTTTTCAGCTTCTGTATATTTATTTTCAATTAAATATTGCTGAATTTTATTCAAATTTTCTTCATCAGAATCTACAACAACTTCAGTATGAATTTTATGAAACGTCTTTTCATCTACTCTACTTAGTATGTAGTTTTCTTCTTCTTTAGTCTCAAAATGATTGCAATGTGCAGCATATAAAAGCACATAAGCTTCAAATTCTCTCTTTGTCCAATTAATATTATTCATCTTTAAATTTCTATTGGTAAGTTTGTTGTACTACCCCATTCTGTCCAAGAACCATCATACACAGCGTGATTTTGATATCCTGATATTGTTGCACCTAAAGCTAAAACTGAGGCAGTAATTCCTGTTCCACAAGAAAAAATCATTTCTTTATCTGTTATATTTAATCTTTTAAAAATAGTCTTTAATTTTTCTTCAGAAATTAGTCTTCCTTCTTCAGTAATCTCTGAGTATGGCAAACTAATAGAATTTGGTATGTGTCCACTTTTCACATTTTTTCTTGGTTCTGGTGCTGTTCCAAAAAAACGTCCATTTGAACGTGCATCAACCACAATATTATCATCATTATTTATAGAAGTCAAAACATCGTTTGTAAATTTTATTTTTTCAGTTTTAAAATTCACCTTAAAATTTCCTTGATGATATTGATGTTTTACAGGTTTCTCTATAGGATATTTTTTTGATATCCATTCAGGAAATCCACCATTTAAAACAGCTATATTTTGAAAACCCATTAATTGAAACATCCACCAAACTCTTGGCGAAGAATAAATTCCTAAATCATCATATACAACAATACAGCTATTATCATTTATACCTATAATTTGTGTTTTTCTCTCAAATTCTTTAGGTGATAATATTGTATTAGGAAAAGGTGCATTTATATCTGAAAATGTGTTTTTAATATCAAAAAATCTTGCACCTTTTATTTGTTTTTTTTGAACCTCTTTTTGTTCATCCTTATTTGCTGTTACTTTTGGCAAAGTGGCATCTAAAATGATAAGGTTTTCGTTTTCTAAATTAACAAATAACCAATCTACAGAGACTAAAGGTTTATCTATTTCTAAAGACATTTTTATTTTTTTTTCAAGACAAGAAAATAAAACTAACCTAAAAACTAGGCATCATTTACCATTTTCCTCAAAGTTGATTTTCTTAAAAATGCAGCATCTCTTTCTAAAACTTTACTTTCCATAAAGTTGACTACTTTTTCTTGAATTCTAGTTTTATATACTTTATTCATATAGGTAATTCCTCCTGGAGACATTACATTAACTTCTACTAATTTCCCTCCAATCACATCTATTCCAACAAAATACAAACCATCTTTCACTAATTTTGGACCAATTTTTTCACATAAAACCTTCTCTTGTTTGGTTAATTTATGTTTAGCAATTGTTCCTCCTGCTGATACGTTTGAACGATGATCTTTTTCTCCTGGTATTCTACGCATTGCACCAATAGGAACACCATTTAAAATTAAAACTCTCACATCTCCCTGATCTGCACCTTCAATATATTCTTGCAGAATAACATAGTCTGACCCTCCATCTCCTTTACTTATGTAAAAGTCTAATAACGAATTAATATTACCCATTGCTGATTTTTCAATCAAAATAACACCAGAACCTCCAAAACCATTCAATGGTTTTAAAATCATTTTATCAGAAGAAGATTCTTCAATCATTTTAATTAAATAATCTTTATTTTTAGATACATGGGTTATAGGAATAATTTCATTATTAGGATCTTCAAAGACTGCCGTATATAATTTGTTGTTTGCTTCTCGCATTCCTTGTACAGAATTAATTATGAAAACATCATCTTTTACAGAATCTAAAAAGTTTAACATTAAAGGATCTAAAGGTGGCTCTGCTCTCATAAAAATAACATCAAAACCAGCTAAAGGAAGCATCTCTTCTCGTGTAGTAGTTTTTTTATAAAACGTTTTAATATTAGTTGGAATTTTTTCCGTTCTACTTAAAATAGTACAAAATGCATTTGTAACACTATTTCTAATTGTAAGGTTAGATGGCGTGCAAATTGCAACACCATGACCTCTTTTTACGCATTCGTGAATTAAAGTGAGTGAAGTATCATTTTCAGGAGATTTAATACTTTCCCAAGGATACATTAAGAAACAAACATTCATATTTTTAATTTTTATGATCTCATTTTTAGTGTACTATATTACTTTATCAAGGTTATCATCCCACTCTTTAGGTTTTGGTGTACTTAATTTACCTAAAGATTTTGCTACTAGCATAGATACAGTTGCATCTCCTGTAACATTCACAACAGTTCTGCACATATCTAGGGGTCTATCAACAGCAAAAATAAGTGCTAATCCTATTGGTAACAATTCTGCAGGAAAACCAATTGCTTCTAAAACAATAACTAACATTACCATTCCTGCACTTGGTACTGCCGCACTTCCAATAGAGGCTAATAAAGCTGTACCTACAATTACTAATTGATTTGTAAAAGTTAATCCTTCTGGCCAAATAACTTGCATGATAAATACAGCTGCAATTCCTTGGTATAAACTTGTTCCATCCATATTTACTGTGGCCCCAACTGGTAATACAAAACCAGAAACTTCTTTATCTACTCCTAAGTGCTCTTCTACTCTTTCCATGGTAACTGGCAATGTTGCTGCGCTTGAGCTTGTTGAAAAAGCTAATAATTGTGCAGGACTAAACTGTTTTAAAAACCATAATGGCGATTTTTTAGTAATTAATTTAATTAAAAGCATATAAAAGCAAATCATTAAGAATAAACCAAAAACCACACAAACTGCATAACCTAAAAGTTTTATTAATATAGAAGTATCATCAAAAGCAATAATAACATTTGCCATTAGTGCAAATACGGCATAAGGCGCAGTTAACATAATAAGATCTACCATTTTCATGACAACTTCATTTAATGAATTAAAAAAGTCTGTTAACGGCTTTGCTTTTTCCTCAGGAATTAAAAGCAAACAAATACCAACAAATAGAGCAAAAAATATGATTTGCAACATTGCTGGTTTTCCGCTAGCATCACTAAAAGAGAAGAATATATTACTTGGAAAAATATCAATTAAGGCTTGTAAAGGGCCAGCATCTTGAGTGATTTTTGCTTTTCCTATCATTACATCTGCATTGCCTTTGAAAGTATTTTCAATTTTAGAAATTGTTTCTTCAGACATACCAGTTCCTGGCTTTACAATGTTCACAATACTTAAACCAATAATAATGGCAACAATAGTTGTACCTATATAAATACTAATAGTACGAATTCCCATAGATTTAATTTTAGAAATATCTTTTAAATCAGAGATTCCTTTAATTAATGAAGCTAAAATTAAAGGCACAGCAATTAATTTTAGAAGGTTGATAAATATTGTTCCAAATGGTTTTATCCAGTCTGTAACAAATCCTTTACCTCCATCCACTGAATTCATAATAAATCCAAAAATGATTCCTAAAATCATTCCAATTAAAATTTTCCAGTGTAAAGCGAGTTTTTTCATCTTTTTTATCGAATTAGTATTGAAGTTGAAAGATAAAAAAATATTTAAAAAATAATGTAACTTTATAAGTATATTGTAATATCCTTTTTAAGGATAATATTATAATTTATAAAAAAAATAAAATGGCAGGAATTTTAGATTTATTGAATAGCGATTTAGGAAAGCAAATAGTATCTGGCGTAGCTGGTTCTACCGGAACAGATTCTAGTAAAACAAGTAGTGTATTAACAATGGGGTTACCCGTTTTAATGAAGGCTATGGAACAAAACAGTTCTACTTCTGAGGGAGCAGAAGGTTTAATGGGAGCATTGGCTAGCAAGCACGATGGAAGTATTTTAGACAATCTTAGTGGGTTGTTTGGTGGCGGTGTTGATGAATCTGTAAAACAAGACGGTGAAGGAATTTTAAGCCATATTTTAGGAACAAAACAAAGTGGTGTTGAGGAATTAATAGGACAGAAAGCGGGAATTGATGCGAGTACAGTAAGTAATATTTTAAAAGTAGCTGCTCCTTTAATTATGGGCTATTTAGGAAAAGAAAAACAATCTCAAGGTCTTTCTAATTCTGGAGATTTAACTGGACTTTTAGGTGGACTATTAGGTGGAAGTTCTACTGCTAATAATCAAGGTTTTCTTGAAAAAATACTTGATGCTGATGGTGATGGAAGTATGATTGATGATGTAGCTGGAATGTTTTTAGGAGAACAGAAAGATAATTCTAATGACGGCATTGGTGGAATGCTTGGCGGACTTTTTGGAAAGTAATTAAAAGCTATATTTAAAAAACAAAAGGCTCGTTATAAAAATAACGAGCCTTTTTTTGATTAAAAAAGTATTAGCTTATTCAGCAACTACTTCAAAAGTAATATCTGCCACTACTGCTCTGTGTAATCTTACAGAAGCTTCATATTTACCTAATCTCTTTACAGAACCACCAACAACTTTAATAAATTTCTTGTCTAATTCTGTTCCTGCTTTTGCCAGGGCTGCAGCCAAATCTATGTTGTTTACAGAGCCAAATAATTTATCTCCTGAACCTGTTTTAGATGCAATTTTAATTTCATAACCTTTAACTGTCTCTGCTATTGTCTTAGCATCATCAATTAATTTAGCTTCTTTATAAGCACGTTGTTTCAAATTCTCTGCTAAAACTTTCTTTGCAGAAGAAGTTGCCAATATTGCTTGTCCTGTAGGTATTAAAAAATTTCTACCATATCCGTTTTTAACTTCTACGACGTCATCTTTAAATCCTAAATTTTCTACGTCTTGTCTTAATATCAATTCCATGTCTCTACGTATTTATTATTTTAATAAATCTCCAACGTAAGGCATTAACGCTAAATGACGCGCTCTCTTAATTGCTTGCGCAACTTTACGTTGATATTTAAGTGAAGTACCTGTTAAACGTCTTGGTAAAATTTTACCTTGTTCATTTACTAAATACATTAAGAAATCAGCATCTTTATAATCAATATATTTGATGTCTTTTTTCTTAAATCTACAATATTTAGCCTCTTTTTTAGTTTCTATATCTAATGGCGTTAAATATCTAACGTCAGCAGATTTACCACCTTTTGCTTGTTGTTCTATTGATGCCATTTGTTATTTTTTTGCAGTTTTACGTTCTCTTCTTTTTTCTGCCCAAGCTGCAGCATGATTATCTAACCTTACAGTTAAATATCGCATAATACTGTCATCTCTTCTAAATTCTAATTCAAATGCTGAAATTTCTTCGCCAGAAATTTTAAATTCGAATAAGTGATAAAAACCACTTTTTTTCTTTTGGATTGGATAAGCTAATTTTTTTAAGCCCCAATCTTCTTTTGAAATCATTTCGGCACCTTTAGAAACCAAATAGTCATTAAACTTTTGTACTGTTTCCTTTATCTGAGTATCAGATAAAACGGGATTCAAAATGAAAACAGTTTCGTAATGATTCATAATTAATAATTTATTGTTTATTTTTAAGGCTGCAAATATACATACTTTTTTTCATTTAAAAATATGTTTTTATCTTTTAAAAAAAGTTAATACCTTTCAATAAAATATTGATATGCAAATACCTGAAATACCAAACTTAATTCATTATGCGATTCCTTTTTTCGCTTTCACAGTGCTGTTGGAAATTATTTTAACAATTAAAATAAAATTAGATGATTATGAGTTTCAAGATGCTGGTTCATCAATATTAATGGGGTTAGGAAATGTTTTAATTGGCCTTTTTACAAAAGCTTTAATTTTAGGTATATTCATGTTTTTCTATAAGTTTCATTTTTTTACTATTCCATTTACTTGGTGGGCTTGGATTATCTTATTATTTGCAGAAGATTTTTGTTATTATTGGAATCATAGAATTGCACACGAAAGTAGAATGTTTTGGGCAAGTCATGTTGTACATCATTCTTCTAAAAAATACAATTTAAGCACAGCTTTGCGCCAAACTTGGACAGGTAGTTTCTATACATTTGTGTTTTGGATACCTTTAGTTTTAATTGGCTTTCATCCTATTATGGTTTTGGTTCAGATGTCTATAAGTTTAATATATCAATATTGGATTCATACAGAATTGATTCATAAAATGCCAAAATGGTTTGAATATATTTTTAATACACCTAGTCATCATAGAGTTCATCACGCTACAAATGCACAATATTTAGATAGGAATCATGCTGGTATTTTTATTTTTTGGGATAGAATATTTGGTTCTTTTGAGGCAGAAAAAGAAAAACCAGTTTATGGTTTAGTCAAAAATATTGATACCTATAACCCTATAAAAATTGCATTTTTAGAATGGTTTTACCTCTTTAAAGATGTTATGTACTCTAATACATCTATAATTAATAAATTTAAATATTTAATAAAACCTCCTGGTTGGAAACATGATGGGACCGGGATATTATCTGATGATATAAAAAAAGATTGGCGTAATAAAACAAATAATGATAAATACTAGGTTAAATTATCAAAAATATTTGTGTGTGTTTTAGTCAAATAGACCTTCTAATTGTTTATAAACTATTTCTCCATTAACAATATTCAGTCCTTTAGCTAAAGATGTATCATGTTCGCAAGCCTCTTTCCAACCAAAATCTGCTAATTTTAAAACATAAGGCAAAGTTACATTGGTCAAGGCTATTGTGGATGTATATGGAACAGCACCTGGCATATTTGCAACACAATAGTGAACAACATCATCTATAATGAAAGTAGGGTTTTCATGGGTTGTAGCTTTTGTGGTTTCAAAACAGCCTCCCTGATCCACGGCAACATCAACAACAACAGTACCTGGTCTCATTTCCTTTAACATATTTCTCGTGATTAACTTGGGTGCTTTACCACCTTTTAACAACACTCCTCCAATAATTAAATCATGATCTGTAATATGTTTTCTGATGCTATATTCGCTGGAAAAATCTGTAACAACATGATTTGGTAAAACATCATTTACGTATCGCAAACGCTTCATGTCAATATCCATTATAGTCACATGTGCTCCTAGGCCAGCTGCCATTTTTGCAGCTTGCACACCAACAACTCCAGCTCCTAATATTAAAACTTTACCAGGTTTAACACCAGGTACGCCTCCTAACAAAATTCCTCTTCCTTTAATGGGTTTCTCTAAATACTTAGCGCCTTGTTGAATTGACATCCTCCCAGCAACTTCAGACATTGGTGTTAATAAAGGTAAAGTACCCTCTTCGTCCTCTACAGTTTCATATGCAATACAAACTGCTTTACTAGCAATCATAGTCTTTGTTAAAATTTCACTAGAAGCAAAATGAAAATAAGTGAAAACAATATGATTTGAAGTAATTAAAGGATATTCTTCTTCTATTGGTTCCTTTACTTTTACAATAATTTCACTTTCTTTATAGACCTCTGAAATAGACTGTAAAATTTTTGCTCCTACTTCTTTATAATTCTCGTCAGAAAAACCACTGCCCTGACCTGCTGTTGATTGAACGTAGACTGTATGTTTTCTCTTTGTTAATTCAAAAACTCCAGCAGGTGTCATGCCTACTCTATTTTCATTATTTTTAATCTCTTTCGGAATTCCTATTTTCATAACGTATAATTTTAGGAGTTAAAAATAAAATACCTTTTGTTATTTTCATAGCAAAAGGTATAAAAATTAATATTTTTACGGAATTGATATTTGTTTTTATAAAAATTTATAAAATTACTAATCAAAATCAAAACGAACACCCATTGATATGTTTCTAGTCTCAGTATTTTGGAATAATGGATTTAAATCGTACTTCACATAAAGACTTATATCTTTATATCCTATATAACTACTTAAACCATAATTAAAAATATTCATATTAAAATTATCATATTGAACTTCTTCTATTTCAATATTATTTGCATCTCTATATTCCAAATATTGTCTTGTACCTAATTTAAACCCTACAAAACCTCCTACTCCAAAACGTAAAGATTTATTCGTTCTACTTTTTACCCTTCCACTGCTATATGTTTTACTTTTAGAAAAATCCCATTCTAGGTGCATTGGAAAATTCATTTGCACATGGCGTAATCTACTCTCTGATAATTGCTCGTTAAAGGTCTCGATATCCGTGAAATCAACATTTTTAACATGAATTCTATTATCTTCTAAACGTAAATTATTCCAAAGAAAAGAAACTCCATATTTAAAATATAATTTTGAAGGCTTTTTAGATAGACTTGTTTTCCAAGAAAAACCTACTTCATAGAAATGAGATCTCCAAAATTGATATTCTGAATTATTTAAAGATGATAATTTATGATCATTCAAAACATTATTAACACCCATTGCAAAAATAAATTGAGTAGTTGTTTTTCTTTTGTTGTTGTTTTTAAAATCACTTTGTTTTTCTCTTCTTTTGGAATTTTCGTCATTATCAGAAACATTAAATCTAAATGTTTTGCTTCCAATAGTAAAAGAATTATCTTCATTAAAATCATCATTATTTATATCTTCTGAACTTGCAATTTTACCATTCGTTTTATCTTGCACCAATAACTGTAATAAACGTTCTTGTTCTCCTATTAATTTTTCAATTCTTCTTGCATGATAAGAAGCAAACTCTTTTTTTAAAGTTTTTGCTGTTGATGCTGATATTTCACCTTTATCTAATTTTTTGTCTATTGCAATAACTTTTGCTTTCAATGAATCTTTTTGTTGTTTGGTAATTTTCTCTATACTTTTTGATATTTTACTTACCTCTTTTTCAAATATTTTTTCTTGAGATTGGACAAAAGTTGTGTATAACAACACTAATGTTAGTAGTATTCTTTTCATTTTTGATATTTTTTAAAAAATTTGTTTAATATATTTTAAGGGCTTTTAAGAGAATTTAAAAGAGGGTGTTTTGTCTTATACAGTTCGTTGTTTAAAACCTTTTTTGCTTTTAATTATTTCTACTTGCAATGGCTACAGCAATATCTGATACTCTTTTTTTAAGACCTTTCATAAAATTATTCTCAAAAAAATCGTCATCTATACTACGCTCTACTTCTGCTAAAATAGTATTTGGATTTACTTTTAAATTAGATTTTTTAAGTTCACTTTTAATCGTCTTAAGCACCTCTTCTCTATTTATATTGTATTTTGCGTAATAGGCTTTTACTTCTTTAGAGCTGTGTGTTACAGCATATAGTAAATCATCAGCATTTATTTTAATAGAACTGTTAGGATTTTGTTTTAAAATCTTATGGTTTAATATTTCTTTACTCTTTTTAATTTCATTTGAAATCACATCATCTTTATTTCCAACAATTTCATTAGTACTAAGATTTTTCTTATTAAATTTATCAGGTTTTGAAATACTATTTTTATTTATTATTACTGGCAGATTAATAATTTCTTGTTTTAATTCTAAAACCTCATTTTTTACCAAAACTTCAGGAAAACTAATTTGATTAATTTGATCATCAATCTTCATATCAAAATGTTTTTTATCAATTGGAGAAATTACGATTACTTCTTTTTGTATAAGTACATCTGAATCATTATTAAATATTTGAATACTTATAGTCACTAAAAGTAAAATACTTGCAGCTACACCTGTATAGAATAACAAACCAAACTTCTTAGTTTTAGGTTGTTCATTCAATTGTAAAGACAAACGCTCCCATGCAGAAGCGGATGGCTTAAAAGTTCTATTAGCAAACTTTTCTTTTATATTTTTATCTATTTTATTTGTCTCCATGAACTGCTTTATTCATTTTAATATAATTTTGTTGCAATAATTTGCGTGCCTTAAATAATTGCGATTTTGATGTACTTAAAGAAATATCTAATTCTTTTGCGATTTCTGAATGCTTATAACCTTCAATAGCAAATAAATTAAATACCATTTTATAGCCTTCCGGTAATTGATCTATAAGTTTTTGAATGTCTTCTGTAGACGTATTTTCTAAACTTTCTGTAGCTGAATCATTAAACACATAGTCTTCATCAGAAAGATCAATTATATTTTTTTTGCGGAGATAAGAAAGACAGGTATTCACCATAATTCTTCGAATCCAACCTTCAAAACTGCCCTCGTGTTTGAACTTATGCAAGTTTGTAAAAACCTTTAAAAAACCTTGTAACAATAAATCTTCTGCGTGATGTAAATCTTTTACATATTGCCTACAAACTCCCAACATTTTAGGAGAATATTGCTCAAACAATTGTTGTTGCGCTTCTCTATTGTTTGCAATCGATTTTTTAATTAGCAATTTTTGTTGGTTATGTAATTTAATAATTTTCAAGTTTCTTAGTATCAGTTTTTATTGCCTTACAAAGATAAAGACTACAAGGTTTTAAAAAAGGTTGCTTTGCTCATCGTTTTTAATTGATTTTACCTGTAGACTGTATGTTTATGTAAATTGTTATAGGCAGTATTTACTAAGAATTTATAATTTTAAGCAAGTATTTATCATTGATATTATTTTGAATCTTTTCCTTAAAATTAATAAATGATTTATTTTCAATTCTATCTTCTAACTTAAATTTTAAATAACATATTTTATTGGTTGTTCCTGGAGTAGAACCTCCAGATAATTTTCCATTATTAAACATTATTAATTTATTTTTATCTAAAAATAAATTTTGATCTTTATCATCTTTCCCTTCAATTAAATTACTTTTAATTAAGTTATCTTTATCCTTATCAATTATTT
>CAJWAC010000037.1 GCA_913020555.1 uncultured Polaribacter sp.
TAACACAATAAGTATTCCTTTAGTTAATAGAATTAAAATTCTTTTAATTTTTTTCATGAAGTTTATTTTGGCTAACAACTGTATATACGTATTGTTGATATATCGTATATATGTTTCATTGTTTAAAACTACTATTTTATGTCATATTCCCAAAGGAATTTGAATCTTTTATTGTTAACATGAGCACTTTTTGTTTTTAGGGATCTGTTATGTTGAGACTTATGATCTTTCATGTTGCTAAAATATCTTAGTTCCATATAATTTTCCAGACAATGCCTATTTAAAGGAAATTGCAGTAGTTATAGGCATCCAAAAAAAGATGTCTCATCACCTCGCTAGAAGGACTTTTGCAACCACTGTATTGCTGTTTAATGATGTACCTATGGAAATTGTTTCAGCGCTCTTAGGGCACTCTACAATGAGTAATACACAAGATAATTATGTGAAGATTGTAAATAAGAAAATACCAGCTACTATGGCTGTATTTTATGAGGGAGTTAAGGAGTAAATATAGGGATAGGCTTTTTAAGTAGGCGAGTATCAGCAATGAATTATTTACGACTTGAGATTTATTTCAATTAAGTGTAATCTTTTTGTATAAGTTTGGGAATAATTTTTTTAATTCTTGTTTATCCCAGATTTCAACTGGTTTTTTGATGTTTTTATTAAAAACAACGGATGAGATAATATTATTTAAATAACTTGGCTTAGAAGAAAAGTTGTTAGACAATATAGCGATATAAATTTCTTCTTTTGGAAAATAAAAAGCACTATTTCTAAAACCTGGGATGCTCCCTGAGTGATGATATAATTTTTCTCCTAGGAAATCATGAATCATCCACCCAAAACCGTAATCAGTATATGTTCCGTTTTTTAATTTAAATGGTTTAAACGCTTTTGATAAACTTTTTAGAGGTATGAGTTCTCCATTATGGATAGCTTTGTTCCAGATTGCCAAATCACTAATACTTGAACGCAAACCACCTGCTGAAAAAGGGGCACACATTGTCATATAAGAGGCAGATTTATATCCCAAAGAATCTTTTGTATAGCCCGAAATCTTGTTTTTAACGATTTCCTCTGGATGGTCATAAAAGGAAGATTTCATATTTAATTTTTGAAATATTTTTGTTTCAATAAAGTTCTCATAACTCATACCAGAAACTTCCTCAACGATAGCTCCTAAAACATTATATCCTGAATTGCTGTATTTAATTTGTTCACCAGGATTAAACTCTAAAGGCTTGTCTTTAAATATTCCTACTATTTGATTTGTTGTAAGATTCATTTGTTCAATTTTCAAGGCTTCAGGGAATCCTAAGAAATCAGGAATACCTGAAGTATGTGTGAGCAGGTTTTCTATGGTAATTATTTGCTCATGCTTCGGGTAAGTTGGTAAATGTTTACGGATATTATCATTTATGCTAAGCCTTCCCTCTTCTTGTAACATTAATATAGAAACCGCTGTAAATTGCTTAGTTATTGAACCTATTCGAAAGATCATTTCAGAATTCATGGCCACATTTAGATTAAGATTGGCAAGACCAACACCATTCTTATAAATTTCTTTACCTTTTTTTGTAATTATTACGGCAGCTCCAGGTTCAGTAGATGAAAAATTAGCATTTATTATGCTATCAATTGAATTTATTAATTTGTCATTATTTGTAATTTCTTTATTTTCTTTTTTAAGTTTACAACTTAGAATTAATAGAGTGACTATAAAATAAATTGTATTTTTCATACTTACTTTGGGGCTTTATTCAAATTAATATCAACTAGATGAATGTATAAAGGAGTATATTTTTGACCACCATGATATTCAGAGGTAATAAGATATTTCTATTGCTTTTATCTAAACTAATTAATTTTTAAAAATAGTTTTTTTATATCTACTTTCAATATGAAAATATTATTATTTAAAGGACAGAGAAGTATGACCATGAATTGGCTCGCATCAGTAATCAGAAATTTAATGCCTATTTAAAGGAAATAGGAGTAGTTATAGGTATCCATAAAAAGAGGTCTCATCACCTCGCTAGAAGGACTTTTGCAACCACTGTATTGCTGTATAATGATGTACCCATGGAAATTGTTTCAACCCAATTAGGACACTCTACAATGAGTATAACACAAGACAGTTATGCCAAGATTGTAAATAAGAAAATACCAGCTACCATGGCTTTTTTTGGGAAGTAAGAGGTAAATAAATTATAAAATTGGTTTTAAGAAGGATAAATTAGTGACTAATTATCCAATTTAAGTTTTATTTTAATCAACTCTAAAACATATTTTGGTCTCAGATTTTAAAATATAGAATTCCAATTAAATCGGTAGGCAACTCTTAATAATACTAATTTTAAGGGTTCAGATTTCGAAATAATTGTTGTCATATTTTTATTTCCCTCATAATTAGGAGTGTTTCCTAAGTTTTGATATCTTAAAGAAACTGAAAGATTGTTAAAAAGAGTTGCCCCAAAACCAAGTCCGTAAGAGATATTTGATTTACTTATTTTCCTTTCTTTATCTGCGTGAATCCAATAAAATAATGATGAGTATCCCAATCTAGTTTCAAGATATATTTTTTTGATTATTGGTAATCTGTAGAAAGCAGTAATACAATTAAAATTCGCATCATTTTAAGATAAAGTCTCTATGTTATTTTCAGTGCTACGATCACTTTCTGGTATTAAATTTCCACCAGTTGAAATGTCAAGACCAATTTCAACAAATTTGTAGGATTTTAAAAAATTAATATTAACTTCACCTTTACAATTGTGATGTTTTTCTCCCGCAGTATTTCCAACTCCTAAGCCAATTTCTGTATATGAATTCTGAGCATTACAATAGTGAATTGAGCAGAGTAATATTATGGTAATAGATATTAAATTTGATTTAAGCATATGAAAATTTGAGTTTTCAAGAATTAATAAAATTTAATTATTAAGTCTGTTTAATTTAAAATTACTTACAACATCATTTTAGATTAATGAAGTATGATACAAATTCTCTTAATCTTTTTTTGTGATTTTTTCATATGAATGCCAACGCTTCTATGAATGATTAGTTGCTTGGTTAAACTTTAAATTTAGCAAATAAAAGTCTAATAGAAAATCCGCGATAACTTTCTAAAGTTGACGAAAAAAACAATTTCTTATAACCACTGTTGGCAACTGGTTCTATTTGTCTACTACATTTTTTAATTGAACCGTTTCTTATGGTTGTTTTATATCGGACAGCTTTCTAGAATATTTTCGACCATTTAGAAATTTTCCAATAAAGGTTCCTCTTACCAAATAATGATAGGTAGTAAAACAAATAACGCTTGTGCTTAGTACCACAAATAACATTTTTATGGTAGCGGGTAATGGCCAATCCACAATAAAACTTGGGATGATAGCAGTTAAAGGCAAATGCAATAAATAAACCCAATAGGAAGAATCGGAGACATATCGCATTAGGGAAGAGTGATTACTAGCATAACGGATAAATAGCCCAGTAATTCCAAAAATAAATAACCATACCACCAGAGAATTGATCAGGATATGAGTAAGGAAGTTGAACGGATTGAAAATAAGACCAACAATAAGATAAGCTGTATAAAGTAATAATCCAATAATAGTACAGGCCCAATCAAAGGTCATCATTTTATTTAAAAGATGTTTAGATTTAAATAAAATCCAACCTACATAGTAGAAAAAACTATAATACATAAAAATGTTAAAATCTGGTGTAAAACTATTGGATGCTTCCACGTACGAAGCGCCCATAATAAGATATACTAGGCAGGTTAAACCAGTAAAAATTAGAACTCGTAAAATGGGTTTTACAATAACCCAATTAAATGCTTGTGAAATATGGCTGGTTAAAGAAGGTAATTTTTTTAATAGAAGAGCAATCCCAACAGACATTGCAGAAATCATAGAGAGGTAATATAGAAACCATAAATGAAATGTAGAATTTGGTACAAAAGGAAGGCCCCTTGTATAATTTAATGCCTGAGATAAGGCATTTTCTGTTCCATCAAAAACTAGAGAGGAATACTTAAAACTAAACATAACGAGCGGGAACAGAACAAAAAGAAAAACAATAAAGGGCAGTACGATTCTATTTACTCGATTTTTAATCATTTTTATCGGGCTTCGCTCATAAAATAAAAGAGAAGCAAAAAAACCAGCTACCACAAAGAAGGTTTGCATTCTAAAAGAATGAATGACTCTATGGATATAATCATTAGAAATGTGAGTGGCACCAATATCTTTTAATCCCCAACCAAGGCCATAATCCGTATCAGCATAAGTCATGGTAGTGTGGAGAACCACTCCTAGTAACATCATTATTGCTCTCAAGGAATCTAATGCGTGAATTCTTTCTGTTTTTTGAGGTTGTACTTTCATATGTGTAATTTAATTATTGAAGATTGTATTTGTTTGGCAACTAATTATATTAAAAAATAAGTGTGTTTGTTTAATACCTATTGAAATTATTTTAGAACTCGTAAGCACCAAAAATAAGTGTTAACCAAAAGCCTATGCCAAGATTGTAAACTAGGAAATAGTGACCATGCTATTTATTTTTTTTGAACTAAAATCGATTTAATTTTAGAACTTATTTTATACGCCTCCATAGCTATTTATATACGCCGTGTTATACTATTGTTAGTCCTCTATTTTGCTATTTATTAATATAGCAGCGTTGTCAATTTGAGTCAATAGCCCTCTAAGCCCTGTGATGATCTCCTTTTCAATGTCATTTTTAAAGTGATGATAGGCATCAAGTTTGATATACATTTGCAGTTCTCTTTTCTCATCAAAAGTTTTTTTAAATAATTCTTTTTGATTGACTAACCTTGGTCCTAAACCATAACCATCGCTGTATACTTCCTTCCAAATATCTATATAGAAATTTTTAGAGGTTTCATATTCTTTTCTTAAAATTTCTTTGATAGCATTATACGTTGTTAGTTTATTACGAATTTCAGCATCGAGTATTTTTATTTCTCCACTACCAATTAGCGATTTAGTAGTTGTAGTTTTGAAATAAAAAACGGCAGGGCTAACACTAATTTTTCTAAGATTTTCTGCGACAACTTCTACCGGTAAATTAGGCTCTTTAAAAATTTTCAAGTAAATCTTGTAATTTTTTAATGAAGACTCTATATTCTTTATTATAAGTTCAATTTGTCTCTTATCAGTTTGTAAATCATCTAAAATTTGATTGTAATAGTATTGTCTTACCTTATGTGACTTTCGCGCTTCATTCCAGTTATTAATTTGAAGTGCAATAAGAATACCGAAAACTACAAGAAGTATTTCTCCAAAAGCATATTTCAAATAGGTTCCCGTTTTTCCTTCTGTAAGTGAATTTTGTCTATTTTTTCTAAAAATTTTATTCATTGATTATTGTTTGGTTATAAAGAAATTCAAATAGGTATGTTAATAAAAGTGTCATTTATCTAACATGATGTTTTGGGATAAAAAAATATTTATTAAAAATAGTTTTTTTATAATAAGTGTCAATATTTTTTCGAAATATTCTAAGGTTATTATTATAAGGAAAGTAAAATAATCCTATTCCTATTGAAATAGTATCAGAGTTTTTAGGGTACTCTAAAATAGATGTTACCCACGATAGTTGTACTTAGGTTTTGATTAAGAAATTAGTTGTTACCATGCCTGTTTCAAAAATAAAATTTATTTAAATAGTAAGATTATTTTAAACAGGGTAGTAGCAACGCTTTTAAAAGTTATCTAGTATCAGTTGTTTTTACTTTCAGAATTTTCTAGGTATTCAATGATAGGAAAACCTGCATGTGCTTTACTTAATTTCGTCCTCTATTAACTTTGTAATTTGTTCAATTTTTTCAATGGCAAGTCCATATGCGTATTTCTTTTTGTCACATATACCATGCATGGAAATAAAATAATTTTGAAAATCGATTCCAAAAAGTTTTTCTGGTTCTCGTACTGACCCGTCAATAAACTTCATATACTTGACTAACTCAAAACCAATAGGGATAACTACTTCTGAATGAATTTTTTCAAGCCTATTTATAAATATATATATTTCTTCTAATTTCTGGACCTGATTTAGGATGTCTCTATTTTTCAATAGTTTTGATTCACCACTATTTAGTAAATTTTGATAAATAGTACTACTTCTGTCAAAATCAGAATATTCGGTGAGGCCTAATGCTATTTGTCCGAGAATGTCTGTTTTTTTTCGATCATTTTGCTCTATAATATCACTTGCATATAGGTACATTTCATATAATTGTTTATTTTGCTCGTTACGTTCATGTATGGCATCCTTATCATCGTTAATCTGACGTTTGATGTTTTTGTAAGAGGAAATTGCTGCTTTTTTTTCAATGAGTTCACTATTATAATTATTAATATACAATGCTATTAAAATACCAATAACCACAAGAATAATCTCTCCTAGGGCATATTTAAAATAATTTCCTGCTTTTCCTTCTGTAAGTGAATTTCTTCTGTTTTGTCTAAAAATTTTACTCATTGGTTAGTATATTATTATAATAATGCACAAAGTATTTATCTGTGGCTCATTGCAGAATCACATGTACTGTTATTCAACTATGATCGAAAGATAGCAAATTGCAATGAATTCCGTTTAGGAATTCAGCCGCAATGAGCTGTATATTTCCTAAACTTAAAGAAAATTATCATTATCATAATTTTGAGTAAGTAGTTGAAGCAAGAAATAATTCTGGAAAAACTGCTTAGAATCAGAATATAAACGCTAGTTTTTTACAGGTTAAATACAATGATTAATTTTTTTTTATTGAAAACAATACAATGAAAAGAAGAATATCAGATTAAAAGATTTGGATTTGAAATTTATTCAACATTTAAATTTTGGATATCAACTATAAAATCAAAAGATAAATCTGATAAGCTTTTCTCGCCCACAGTTGCACTCCAAGCACCGTGGCCTTTGCCTTGTAATGGATAATAAATAAATTCAGCATTATTAAGTTCATATAAAGCTTTTAAGTCATCAGCATTGCTAAAAGGAACTGTTGTATCGTTTGTACCGTGAGCTATAAAAATTGCAGGAATGTTTTGGTCAAACCTTTGGTAGCCATAAATTAATTCTAATATTTCAATGGAATTATCGGAACCCCAAAAGTCTAAAATTGTTTTTACTTCATATGTTTGTGAAAGATTGGTTGATGATAATGTGCGATCTTCATTTATACTGAGTTCATCTTTATAGTCATCCAAATCGGATATCCCAATTCCTATTGATGTGGTTGCCCCTGCTGAACCGCCACCAACTGTTATATAATCTGTATTTATGTGATAATTTTCTGCATTTGCTAAAATCCATCTTAAAGCAGCCTTAGCATCTCTATGTGCAGGATATACCGCAAAAAATTGACCAAGGTTTTGAGGAGCAATATTAGAAGAAGCAGCTATCCATTCTTGTGGAACAGTTCCTTTATCACCTCTAAGTCTGTAATCGATAGAAAATACTACAAAACCTCTTGCAGCAAAGTAATTTGCCATATCCACTATTGGCTCTTGTTGTTTTGTGCCTCCAGTAAAACCTCCACCATGAATTAGCATAAGTACAGGACGATTTTGAAGATTATTTTCAGGAACATAAGAATCCATGAATAAGGGCATAACCGATGAATTTGAGCTGTTGAGACTTTCATGCGTTAGTCCCTCTCCGTAGGTTATATCTTCTGTTATAATTACTTCATAAGTAACTTCTTGCTTTACTGTTGGTGCAGCACTACCAATAGTAAAATTATTGTCATCATCTTTATTACACGCTAACAAAAATGGCATAAGTAGTAAACTCATAAAAATATTATTATTCATAATTTTATCCTTTAGGCTTTCTTCTTAGACTCTATACTTTATAAAAAGTTTAATGATAATACTGCGAACATAAAACGAATCTGAGTAATACTATTTATGTTATATTTAACCAGATAATTAGAGAGCAATGATTGATATCAAATAGGCAATTGTTTAAAATCACAGTATTTAAAAGTGACTAAGACCAAAATATATAGAGCATAAAATTAAAATATTTCTAGCTAGCTTATTTTATGATTAAGAATAATCTATTATTTAGCTACGAACATATTGTGTTGAAAAATTAGTAAATTTCTGTTTATTTGTATTTTTCTACCCATGTTTGAATCAGCCTTGTAAATCTCGGATAATCATCCTGATATACAAAATGTCCACAGTTTTCAAATATTTCTAGTTCACTGTTTGGCATTCTCTTATTTAGATTCTCACCATTTTTTTTATCTAAAATAGCTTCATGCTCTCCCCAAAAAATTTTTGTAGGTATCTTAATATTTTTTAAGTTCTGGTCTAGATGTTTTATTGCTTCAGGATAGGTTTTGAACCATTTCATACTATTGGCTACTTTTCCTTTGTGTGATTTTTTATAATCTGATAACTCATATTTATTGGGAACATATTTTACATTGCCTAAGTTCTTTGCAGATTCAATTAAGGCTCCACTTCCGGCTACAACAAACATTGCTCTCCAAAAACTTGAATACACCATTTTTTTCATAACACTTGGTTCAATAGCAGGTAGAGCTCCAGGTCCATCACCAATCATTAAAGACTTTATGCTGTTCTTGTAATTAATAACATATGATAAAGCACTTGCCATACCAACATCAGGAGCAACTATATGTGATTTTTCAATTTTAAAATATTTTATAAATGAATTTAAAAAATCGCCTTGAAAGTTAAATGACATATATTCAGACTTTGTTTCGCTTGCCCCAAAACCAGGCAAATCATAAGCAAACAAATTGTAGTCTTTTTTTAATTCGTTCCAAATAGGTGAGTAGGCTATGATACTATGCGGAAAGGCAGATAATAGTATAATAGTTTCCTTATTCTTCCCGTTTATGACAGATTTTGATACTCTAATCTTTACTCCATCTATGTTAATAAACTCAAGAGGCATCTCAAATGGTTTGGTTAAAGTAGGTGTATCTGAATAAGAGTTTTGTTTACGTATGCTATTCAAAACCTTCATTTCTGGGGTAATCATACTTACAAAAGCAGCATTGAACTTATCATAGAGATTGATTTTAGATAATTTATGTTGTTTTTTCATTAGAATAATTTATATTTTTACTATCAAATTGATACCAAATATAAATATTACTATTGATTCAGTAGTAATAGTATTCAAAAAATATGATGAATAAATTTCGTTCGGGTTGTCCTATTTCTTCATCACTTGATGTGGTGGGAGATAAATGGTCTTTGTTGATTGTAAGAGATATGTTAATTAAACATAAAAAAACATTTAAAGAAATCTCAAATTCAGATGAGAGAATTGCACCAAGTATTTTATCAGCTAGACTTAAACTCTTGGAGTCGTATAAATTAATAACAAAGAGAAAACTTCCCGAAAATAAAAAAGAAAATATTTACTTACTTACAAAAAAGGGTGTTGATTTGGCTCCAGTAATTATTGAACTTACTTTTTGGGGAAATGCTAATATGCGAGAATTTAATGAAATAGATGATATTGAAAACCTTAGTTCTAATAAGATTTTAATTATTGAGACAGTTAAGAATAATTATAATGCTATGTATTCAATCTCTGATAATGTTGTTTTTTAATAAGGCGCAAAGAGCAAATTTCTACCTATTACTCATTTTTATAAGCTCTAGCTCGAAAAGTAATTTACAAATTAAAAAATAATAGCGATTTGAACCTTGCTTCAAATCGCTATTATTTAAAAATATTATTGTTAATGGTTTTTTTATTTACTCACTCCTTTAAGTAGTTCTGTTGCAGCCAATTTACCAAAAGCATTTGCAGCTAAGGGACTAGCTCCTGTAATTAATTTTCGGTCTTTACACACTGTGTTATCAGCTTCTTTGTTGATAATTGTAACCCCCAAGTTGTTTAGCCTTTCTCCATACTTGTATGGCATATGGCCTGGCATATATCCCATCATAGGTGTTTGTTCGTCTACACCATCTGGAAATGCAGCAATTTTGTATCCTTTATAAACGAATGAATTTTTATCACTTTCTAAATTCGCCGCCAATAATGCTGCTGGGCCATGACAAATGGCAAGCGTAAACATGTTATTATTGTGAGACCAATTTATCAACTTATTTACATCCTTATTTTCAGGTAGGCCAAGCATTGCACCATGTCCTCCGGGAATATATATAGCGATATAATCAGAATTATTGTCCATTGTATTTTTTACGAATTCCAATAGATTTTTAGGGTTTTCAAACTGTTGTTTGTATTCCAAGTAAATCGCTTTTACATCTTCATCTTCTTCTGGCATAGCCCACATTTCTATTTGTACTGGTTTTCCTGTTGGAGTAAAAATATCAATATCAAAACCTGCATTTCTTAAATGCAACATTGGCAGCATCATTTCTACAGGATGATTTCCGGTTGAGAATTTTTTACCATTAGCCATGGTCATATTTTTTTGCTCTGTACAAATCATTAATACCTTTTTATTGCCGGTATACTTATTTTCATAAATAGTATTATCAAAATCAGTAGTTGGAGATGTTGCTAATTTTAATGCTAATGGTGATGGAATATAAGAGCCGTCTTCGGTTTCTGTTGGTCTCGATGTAAAGTATAAGACCATAAAAGTTAGTAAGATAATACTTGCTACTGTTAATATTATTTTTTTTATCATAATTTTATTTATATAAATGTTACTAATTTATCCATTGGTTTTCTAACTTTTACAAGGCTGGCCAACCAATCTTTTTCTGTATCTCTATATCCTATAGGTAATAGAAGTGTACTTCGTAATCCTTTGTCTCGCAATCCTAGAATTTTATCTAAAGCTTCAGAATCAAATCCTTCCATTGGTGTACTATCAAGGCCTTCGTAGGTTGCTTGAGTAATAGCAGCCATAAATGCGATATAGGTTTGCCTAGCAGCATGTTCAAAGTTTTTTTCAGCATCTCGTTTAGGATAGCCATCTAATAACATCTGTCTGTAGTTTTCCCAACCTTCATTTTTAAAGCCTCTTATTTCGTTTGTTAAATCAAACATATAGTTAATTCTGTCTTCGGTATAATTATCCCAAGCAGCAAAGACTAATAAATGTGAGCAATCTGTTACTTGCGATTGATTCCAAGCAATTTCTTTGATACTAGATTTAGTGCTATCATTTGTAACTACAAAAACTTCAAAAGGTTGTAGCCCGCTGGATGTTGGTGCTAGCCTAATGGCCTCTAAAATATTATCTATTTTTTCTTGAGGAGCTATTTTGCCATTCATTGCTTTAGTGGCGTATCGCTCATTTAATTTGTCTAAAAAACTCATTGTCTTATTTTTAATTATAAAACAAAATTAAATGATAATTAAAATTTAAATATGAATCTATGGTAATAAATTAATTTTTAAACCTTTCTTTCCTAATTCTGCTTAAACTCTGAGGAGTAATGCCTAAATATGAGGCAATTTGATAGTTTGGTATTATTTTTTCAAATTCGGTATAATCTTCAATAAACTGATTATATTTCTCTGCGGCAGTTAATGCTAATAAGCTTAAAATTCGTTTTTGCAGAGCAGAAATTCGCTTTTCAAAATTCTTGCGCTGAATGATTTCAAATTGAGGAAATTCTTGATAAAATTTTTCAACTTTAGCATTGTTGATTATTAAAACTTTAGAGTGGGTTAAGCTTTCGATGGAGACTACAGATTTATTATCTGTATAAAGTGTTATATAGTCACTTATCCACCAGTTTTTAATGGCAAACTGTACGGTATGTTCTTTTCCATCTTCTGTTTTAAAAAAAGAACGCAAACAACCACTTACAACAAATATATGCTCTTTTTTTGCAGAATTATCAGTAAGTACTTGTTCTCCTTTAACTAAGTTTTTTTCCTCTATTATTTCACTGATTTTATTCTCTATTTCAGGTGAAATAGAAACTGTGTTTTTAAAATAATCTAAAAGTTCCTTCATGCACTTAAATTTATGTAAGCATAGTTTAACTTAGACAACGAAGATAATAAAAGAGTTAGATAATGTAATGTATAGCGTCGAGAATGTAAGTTTACAACTATCAGTTTGTTTACAACAATTTTTAATTTGAAAAAAATATTAATAGGCAAAATACGTCTCAAAGTGTAACATACCCTTGGAGGTATAAAAGGATAGTTTAATGGCAGGACTGCAAGATACAGAGGTGTAAAAGGATATATGCTCAAAATTTAATGGAAGCTATGTGCTATGATCTGTAATGATGGTATACCTACAAAAATTGTAACGTTTTTTGTAGGTATACCAGAGCTTAATTAAGCTCTTAAAACTCGGGTATAATCCTTTTGAGGATAACAATGAATTCTATTAAAATCTTCAGCGAAAACAGCAAATCAAAAAAGAGTCAACCTTTTTCAGGAAAGTTCATTTTTTTCTGCTATTACTTGCAAAGTTTAGTATAAATGTCTTTTATACATTTTAGTAAAAGTTTTTAGTATATTTCTCAAACCTATAAAATTGAGATATACTACTATAAATATTGAAAGCATAATTAGTTTTTCTAACTTCTTAAAATGTCTTGAGCTGATGCACCACCGTCAATTATTAGTTCAGTCCCTGTAATGTATGAAGCTTCATCTGAAGCCAAAAACACCACGGCATTAGCCACCTCATTTACTAAACCAAATCTTTTCATTGGTATTTTTTCAAGAATTTTACTCAATGTGTCTTTTGAATTTTCAACGATGTTTTCATAAATGGAAGTATCAATTGTACTTGGCAATACAATATTGCAACGAAGATTATAATTATTTGATGTTGCATGCATTGCCACTGAACGTGTTAAACTGGATAAAGCGGCTTTACTTGACCCATAAGCAATTCTGTCATGCCTAGAAAAAAGAGCACTTCTCGAACCGATATTTACAATTGAGGCATTTTTTGATTTAGCCATTAACGACATAAATATTTTACATCCTAAAAATACGCCATCCAAGTTTACACGATGTACTTCTCTCCATTTTTCCAAACTTGAACCTTGAAGTCCATTTGTATTCTGATCAACATTTACCCCGGTAATTCCTGCATTGTTGATTAATACATCCAGATGATCGTAATTCTCTTTAACATTTATTAGCACATCTTTCCAATCTTTTTCATTTCGTACATCTAATTTTAAAAATTGACATTTTTCTCCTAAAAGTCTTATCGTTTCCTCAGATTTGTCTTCTTGTAAATCGGTTAAAATTACCGTTCTAGCATTTTCCCCTATAGCCCGTTTCGCACAGGCTAATCCTATCCCGGATAATGCGCCGGTAATAAGAATAATTTTGTTATCCAATCTTCCCATTTCTTTCTAGGTAACTTTTTACATTATTTATTATATTTTCTTTGATTTGAAATCCTTGAAGGTGAAACCCTACTGCAGATACTTTTAAATCACTCAAAATATTCCAATATTCATCTGCAGATTCCTCTGTAACCAATCCAATTGTTGAAGGTAATGAATTATTATAACTCATCATTAATGATTCAACCCGACAACCAGGTAACCCTTGGTCTCCTGCTTTTTTAATGATATTATTTATAAGCTTTTTAGGCAGGTTGGTTTCAAGAGTTGTTCTTTCAGTATCTCCAATGTCAATTTTTCCTCCTCCAATAATTAGAATGTCTTTTTCCTGTTTCATACGTTTAATAGCCTTTGGGGAATTAACAATATGAGGAAAGGAGTCATCAACTATAATTGTTCCTGAGGATATTTTGTCAACATCCAAAATCTCGCCTTGAGAACTAGCTCCAATTATTAAATCAGCTAAATAGAATTCATCAGGAATTTCGCTTTCTATTTCAATTAAACTCAACTTTCCTTTATAGTTATTTTTTATTTTTTCCAAAGGTTTACTAAGAGCTGGAATTTGTGAGGAAAGGTCAGCTATTTTGATACTAGCAGGCTCGCCTAATTTATTAAGTAAAAGATTTAATGAGGCTTGTCCTATCGAACCAAAACCCGCAACAGCAATATTAAGGTTTTCTATACACAACCCTATTTCCTTTAGTACCTTTTGAATGTTTATAACTACTGCCACTACAGTACAGGAATGACCCGTAGTAATTTTGATGGATTCAGCAGGGGAGGGCGGCTGCTTTAAATTTTTTATTATAGAAAAACAGTAATTGGTACATGAAGGTAAATTTCCTGCTAAAGAAATGTTTTTGGCACCATTTCTTTTAGCTTCTTCAATTGCCAAATCAATTGAATGAAGTAACTGTTCCTTCTTCACAGTGTACAATTCTTCAGCATAATAGGGAAGAAAAATGACTCCGGTTTTCCCATAGTTCGTATTTTGTATTTCAAGCAATTTTGGTAATCCGTCAGGTAAAATTGTATTGATGAAATGTTTCGTAATTTCTTTTCCAGTATCTCCTAATGGGAATAGTTCTGAAAAAGTTTTAGAGGAAGGAAAATAGGCTATAAGCGCAGCATCAATTATTGAAGGTCTATTTGTTTCTTTTTTATCAAATTTCTTGATGAATTCGATTATGTCCTTCTCGATATAATCACTAATCAACGATTTGAATGCTGAATTGGTTTTTCCTCCAAAATTTATTTGAATTCCTTCCGATACTCTGATGCCTAACATTAAATTAGAGTCAGCGCTTTCTGAGTCAAATGAAAACTTTGCATTATCCCAGTCAAGCTTCAATCCTGAAGGGTTTTCAGAGTCTAATGTAGAAAAATCCATGTATGAAATAAAGAATTGGTATAAGGAATTAAATGATCCTCCTCTAGTTTTAAGAAAAATCCTCATTAAGTCTTGTGAAGGTATTTCCTGATTTTCTACCGAATCTAAAAACGATTGATTAAGTTGATTATAATTTGATTTAATACTACCAGGAATTAATTGTATCCCAACAGGAAGGCTTTTAGCAAAAGGACCAATAATTTTATTGATATCTAATAAAGGTAAATCTCTTCCACTAACAGATGAGCAAATCAAAAGATCACTTTCATTAACAACCTTACCTAAAGCTCTAGCGTATAGGGTAAAAAATAATTGAAATAGACTTAAGCCGTTTTCTGTACAAAGTTTTTGAAGTGTTTCTTTTTTAGACTTGGGAATATGTAAAATTATCTTTGGATTTTTGGTTGTGGTTTTTAGCCATTTATTTTCTAGGTTGATTTTTTTTGATCGTAAAAAGGTATTTTTCCAAAACTCCGCTTCTCGGATAAATTTATCTTTAGCGTTAGATCGAGCCGCTATTTCAAAATTAACTACGTCTCGGAAGGAGGAATTAATTTTTGGTAAAGAAAAGTCTCCTTTTATAGAGTTTTGATGATATAAGTAAAGTAACTCATCCATAAGGATTTTTAAACTCCATGCGTCACCAATAATATGGTGTATGCATAATATTAAGGTGGAATGGTTATCTGATTCCTTTACTAATAGCATTTTGTATAAAGGGGGATTAGATAAATCAAAACCTTCCTTTTGGAATTTGTTTATAATCTTTTGTATGACCTCCTTTTTTTCTTTTTCGGATTTTGAACTAAAATCTAATGTTTTAGTTTGAGTTTTTTCATGAGGGAAAATTTGCTGAACTGTATTTAGACCTTCCTTGTAAAAACCTGTTCTAAGTATTGCATGACACTCGATCAATACCTCTAAAGCTTTTATAAATATATCTGGAACTAATTGACCTTTTATTGGAATGGTTCCAATTAAATTCGGTGATTTATTGGGTTTGCTCGAATTGATTAGAAAAAATCCTTTTTGTGTTACAGATAAAGGAAATTTATCTCCATCGTAAGATATTGAATTGCTGCCTTTATCCTTTTCCAATAGATTTTTACTATTAATTTTATCTAAATGTTCTGCCAATTCTGAAATAGTTCTTTTTCTGAACAATTCTACAGGTTTTGGGGATGCATCGAAGGATTTTCGAATATGATGTAAAACTTCCAATGCCATAATTGAATCTCCTCCAAGTGAAAAGAAATCATCGTTTATATCTATTTGGTCAGTTTTAAATACACTTTTCCAAATTCTTTTTATCACTTGAATTGTAGTGTCAAGAGCCATGTCTTCGTCCTCTTTCAATTCAGTTTTATAGTTTTTTCTAAGCGTTTTCCGATCAATTTTACCTGCGTGGTTAAGCGGTAATTTATCAAGAAATTCTACCTTATAGGGAACCATGTAGGAAGGAAGTTTTTTAGCAACCATATTCCGAACATCTATCTCTTTTAAAGCAATGTCTTTTTCGGTTGGTTCAACGAAAGCTACAGTCCAATGTCTTTTTTCGTCTTTAAAATCCAGAACAGCCGCACCTTTTATTAGGTTTGATGAGGTCAGAACTAATTCAATTTCAGTGGGCTCAATTCTGTTTCCATAGATTTGAATTTGATTATCAGTTCTACCAATGTAATGATAAATCCCATCTTTATCTCTTTTGGCAGTGTCCCCTGTCTTATAGTATTTTCCATGGGATTTTTTTACAGGACTCTCAATGAACTTTTCGTTTGAATAGCTTTCAGATTTGTAATAACCTTTGGCAATACCAGGCCCTCCAATGTAAAATTCTCCCTTTTCATTTGTTTTACATTCTTTTCCCTCATTATTTAACAACAGTACGTGAGAACCTTTTCTAGGAACTCCTATTGGTATGGCAGCTTCATAGGTTGAACTTTGAGGTATGTTATAAATAGTAGCATTTACTATTGTTTCAGTAGAACCGTAAAGATTAACAAAGCGCTGGTTATTTCCAAAATGGGCTCTCCATTGTTTGACCGTTTTACCGAAAAGCACTTCACCGCCAATTAATAATAACCTTAAATGCTCAAGTATAATTGGACTTTTTTCCGATTTACTTTCATCAATATATCCACAAATATTTTGTATTACAGAAGGTACGGTGTTTAGAATTGTGATCTCTCTGTTTTCCAAAAACTCCAACAAATTTATTGGATCTTTTAAATCGTAGCGATCAATTGGGTGAAGTTCTCCTCCAGCTAATAAGGTAGAGAAAATTTGTCGAATCGATCCTCCGAAACCTAACGACGAGGATTGAATAAATTTATCCTCCGATGAGATTTCAAATTCTTCCGATAACCACGATAAAAATATTTCAACGGAAACATGATCCACCATCACTCCTTTGGGGATTCCTGTAGTTCCAGAAGTATACATAGTGTAAGCAATACTTTGTGGCGTAATCATTCTGGAATCAGCTGAGATGTTTGTGCTTGATTCTTTTTTGTAGGAAAAAAAATCAGCAGTAATATTGTTGGGAGGTGCAGCTGATCCGTCAAGAAGTATTACGTTCTTAATATTTGGGAGAGATTTATTTTCCCCTTGTAAAAAATGAAGTTGGTCCTCTGTTGTAAGGAGGGTTTTGATTTCGGAATGTTCAATGATTTGATTTATCCGGTCAATTGGCCAATCAGGATCAATTGGTATATAGCAACGGCCCGATGCTAAAGTGCCAATGATTCCCATAGTCGCATTTGCACTGGGGTAACTTAATATTCCTATGGCTTCTTCATTCTTTTCTGTCTTTTTTATTAATGCGTTTGCAATTTGAATGCTCTTTTCCTTAAGATTTGTATAAGAGTAGGATTTATTATTTTCAACTATCGCATTTTTAGAACCGTATTTTTTGCATGCTTCAAAAACTTTTTCATGAAGCAATGGCTGCTCTTTAAAAATTATTTCTCGAGGTAATTCAAGGTTATTTTCGTAGTATTCTTCAATTGAATCCGAAGCTATGAAATCATCATTTTCAATAATTTCGATTAATCTTTTATTTAAAGCTTTGACTTCCTCGATTGTAAAGTGCTGCTCTGAAAAGTTCCAACTAAATTTTAATCTTCCTTTTTGTTTTAAAACCATAAACGAGAGAAGAGTAAACGGTAAGGATACCCTGCAATTTACTTCTGGAGTTTGCTCAGTTTTGACTCTCCAAAAGTGATCCACATTAATATAGCTCATTCCAAAAGGGGTAACCCCAACTGGTCCACATTGATTCCTTGTTTGCAATATGCTTGCATAATCTAATGAAGAGGCACTGTTGAATAAACTTGCCAACCTCAATTTCTCTTTTACGCTTGAAGCAATTGTTCCGATTTGACTGTTTTTTTTTAAATTAACACGCAAAGGAATAGAATCAGCGATACAACCAGAAAGATTAGCAATGTTATCAAAAGTTCGATCTCTATTTTCAGATGCAAGACGAATAACAATATCAGATTGATCGGTTATTTCATGAAGTAAAATGTAGTAGGCCGAAATCAGTGTTTGGAATAAAGAAACTTTCCTTTGAATAGCGATATTTTCAAGCACCTTGGTCTGTTGCTTGTCTAAGGAATCGGTGTAAACCCCATTCGATCTTTCAGTTTCATGTATTTCATTAATCTTTGAATCGATTATTACAGGTGTAAAGTCTTTTAATTCTTCCATCCAATATTCCCGACTGCTTATTGTTTCATGCGAATCATCCCTTTTATTTAGATGTTGTATGTATTCAGTAAATTTGGGTGTGGTATGATTATCAATAATTTCTCGGGCCTGTAATCTATTGTATGTATGGAACAATTCTTTAAGTAATATCGACATGCTCCAGGCATCAGTAATTATGTGATGGGCACTAAAAATGATTGTTGATTGATTATTTGGTTTTTCAAGATAACAGACATCATATAGGGTTTTAGAATTTAATTCATAAACCTTTGTGACTAATTGTTCCTGAATTGAATCCACTTGACTCAAAAGGTTGTTTGATTCTTTAATTAACTTATTTTCAATAGTGTAGGGTGCTGATTCATTGATCAATTGCACAGGACCTTTGTCTGTCATTGAAAAAGCTAATCTTAATGATTCATGCTCACTGATAATAATATTCCATGCCTCATTTAGCCTGTTTAGATCAAAATAAAAATCAAAATCAAGACTTACCTGAGTATTGCAGGGTGTTTGCGGATAAAATATCTGATTGGAATAAAACGTCTTTTGTGTTGGAAGTAATTCATATAAGTTATTAATCTCTAATTCCGATTTGGGACTCAGGTAATCGGCTAATAAATTAACATTGTCATATTCGAATAAAAGGGTAGGTGTTAATGACAGTTGATATTCCTTTTCGAGAATCCCTACTATGTCTAGAGCGCTGATAGAGTCGAGCCCAAGATTAGTGAAAGGTTCATTTCCGTCAATTTCTTCAGCAGGTATATCTATTGCCTCAGCGACAAGGTGTGTCAACACTTCCTTGAAGTTAACTTGAGTAGCCGCTTTTTGCTCTAAAGGTTCTTGCTCTTTCCCTTGATTATTTTTCTTTGGAGAATCCAATCTATAACTAAGTTTGTTCGAGTACCTTTTAGCGTCGTTCTGGTCTATTATGACGAGATGAGCATTGGTGTATTTTAAAGAAGACTCAAATAAATCCATACCTCTTTGGATTTGGAAAGGAGTCAAAGCATTTTCCCCTGAAAGATTTACATTTTGGCTCATTCCCAATCCTTCCCACATACTCCAGGAACCTGAATGCCAGGCTGTTTTTTCTGAATTGAATTTTATTGCAAATGCATCTAGATATGAGTTTGCTGCTCCATAAGCTACCATTCCTTTTGACCAAGAAGGAGAAAGTCCCGAAATGGACGACATCAGATAAACAAAATCAACTGCAAGATTCTCAATAGCTTTATTCAAGTTGGATATACCCTGTATTTTCGTAGATAAGGTGCTTTTAAAGTCGTTTTCTTTAATTGAAGTTATTGTTCCATAACTAATGGTTCCCGCTGCATAAATTATCCCCTTTATATTTCCGTACTTTTTTATAGTTGATGTAATGATGTTGAGTACATCCTTTTCCACCAAAACCGATGACTTTAAATACTCAACAGTGTTATCTTTTAATAGCATTCTGATTTTATCAGGCAGTTGGTCCTCTTCTCGGGTGCCTGTAAAAACGACTTTAGATGAGCAACTTTTATGAAGGTGATAAACCATTTCCGCCCCAATTCCTGAGCTTCCACCTATAATTAAATAAGCGCCATCAGATAGTATCCTCATCGCGGAATTAGAACGGTCTTTTAAATTAATGAGTACTAATTTTTTCAGGAATGTTACGTCCTTTCTTATCACCAAGGGATTAGAGAAATACTTGTCGATGGAATCAGATATCCAGCTAGTATTGAATTCAGTAGAATTAGAATAATCAATTAATCCTCCAAATGCATTAGTTTTTTCTTCCAACGCTCCAGTAAATAATGTCGCTATAGCTGCACTATGGGGTGAAGCGGTGTCGCTATCCATCACCTTAAACGCATTTTGAGTGACGCACCAAAAGGCACGGAAATCAGAACCCGACTCAACAAACAAGTTTCTGATTAGATTGAGTTCTTCAAGTGTTTTAGCACTTTCTTCGTTTAAGTTTTCATTTTGGAAATAAAGAAGTCCATAATTTTTATTACTTCTCAATCCTTCAAAAAACCATCGTATATGATTATTGTTAGAATAATCAAGTTCAAAGGTGTTTTCATCTTTTCTCGTAAATGAGTTGCCTGATTCAATCCAATAAGTTTTAGGATATTTCGATAATAATTCATCCTTAAATATTGAGTTTCCGGAATTACTAAACATTATCCAAAAGTCTGGGTTTTTATCGGGATTTTCAAAGTCTAGTTTTCTCTTCACCCAATCTATTTTAAAGAAGGCATTTTCATTTTGTGCAACACCAGGGAAAAGGTCTAAGACCATTTTTTTTCTATTGAAAGCGTTTGGAGTATGTGTCCGTGTAGATTGAGCAATATCCTCCCCTCTTTCCTCGATAATCACATGTGCATTTGTTCCTCCAAACCCGAATGAGCTTATGCCAGCAGCACGAATGTTTCCGGTATTCCAAGCTTCTAGTTTGTCCTGTATTTTAAAGCCTTTTTCCTCAAGTTTCCATTTACTGTTTACTTTTTCTCCATGAAGCGAGGGGGGCAGTTGTTTCTTGTCTAATGCAAGGACTGATTTAATTATTCCAGCAATCCCTGACGCACCTAATAAATGTCCAATATTTGATTTAACTGACCCAATAGAAATGTTTTTGTCAGTATGGTTAAAAAATTTATCAAGCACTGTTACTTCAATCGAATCGCCAATTTTGGTAGAGGTACCGTGAGCTTCGATGAGGCTAATATTTTTCTTATCGTACATTGCCTTGGAATATACCGACTCCAGCAATCGCAACTGACCTTTCCAACTCGGAGCCATTACGCTAATCGTTCGTCCATCATTATTAACTCCTGTACCTTTAATAACACCCCAAATTGGGTCGCCATCCTTTATGGCGTCTTCCATTCGCTTGAGTAATATTAATCCAGCACCTTCTCCTAACAATATTCCATCGGAATTAGCAGAGAACGGAGTGCAGTTTCCAGAAGGAGAAATCACTTTAGCCTCTTCCATTAAACGATATATGGATGGTGTAAGATTATAATTAACTCCACCTGACAGGGCTAGGTCGCATTCATTTTTTAATAGAGCTTCACACGCTAAATGAGTGGCCACTAATGAAGATGAACATGCGGTGTCGATAGTTAATGATGGTCCGATTAAATTAAATTCATGCGATATTCTCGCAGAAATCATATTGCTAATATTTCCGGTAATCGCAGAATTGTCGATTTCAGGCATCTCTTTAATACCTTTTAAATCTGCTAGTAAACTATCTTTTATTTCAGGAGCTAACGCATCAAAAGTCGAGGTGTTTTTTATTTTATCGATTATCATCTTTCTGTAAAACCCAGCATTGATACTTTCCATATATGCCCTTTGATTGGCCCCTATATAAACACCAATGTTTTTATTGTTGAATTCATCAATTAGAGCATTATCCCTTGCTTCAACTGTAAGCTCTAGCATTATTCTTTGTTGAGGATCCATTGCTTGCGCTTCCTTATCGGAGATATTGAAATATTCATTATCGAAGTGATATGGGTCTTTCAGAAACGAACCCTTTTGGTTTTTTAAAATGCTAAAATCAAATTGACCTAATCTTTCCTTTGGAATGCTCCTAAATTCAGCTTTTCCTTTTGAAACGATATCCCAGAATTCTTCTAAATTATTTGCGCCAGGAAACCGACAGCTCATTCCAATAATGGCTATGTCATTTTTTCTATTTGTTTTAGTTTTAATCATGTAATTGGTTCATGTTAAATGCTTGTAAAGGATTTAGAGAGCGAATTCAAATTTTATTAGTTGAACGGGGATGTCATTTTTGTGAGCTATTGCGCAGGCATATTTCTTGTCTATCATGAAGTTATTAACATACCAATTCTGACCTTCTATTTGGACATTATTTCCTAAACAGGAAAAAGATGACAATTCTATTGATAATCCTCTTCCATCAGCTTTAATCATCGCTTCTTTTCTTGTCCATAGATCATAAAATCGTTTAATGGAATTATCATTAAAAGTTATATTCTGCCATTCATGAACTGTGAAATACGATTTAAAATGATCTAATGTTTTCGGCTTTATTTTCTCTACATCAACTCCGATAGGAGCGTTTTCGGAAATTGCACATAAAATCATGTTGTCCGATTGAGATATATTAAAGTGCAGATTTTTTGAATTTTTTAAATAGGGCTTCCCATTAAACGTGACTTTTAAATCATCAAGGTTTGTTATACCATAATTCTTTAAACCATGTAATAATAAAGCTCTGCCAAATGCACTTTTAACTTTTTTACATTCATTTTTAATAGAGGCTAATCTTTCTTGTTCCGTTTGTGGCAAGGAAGATTTTAGAAACTTAGAATATTCCAACTTATAAGCTTTTGGAATGTATCCATAATAAATGTTGATAAGACTTTTCTTAATTTCCAGGTAGTTGTTAGAGTAAATTAAGGATGTAGGATTATTTTCAATCATAAGATGTTTTTTGGGTTACCTACCTTCTTTTGAGAAATGAAAAATATAAGTGTCGCATTTAGAGGATTAATCAACATTTGATATAGTGAGCATATAAATTTTTACCAACATTTTGTGTATGAAGAGTAGTATGTAAAAAAAGACTAACCTTCTTGGATAAACACAGAGCCGAATTTTTATATTTTGTTTTTATCTTAATTTTTCCGAAAGCCAAAAAAAATTGACGGTCTTTATAAATAAGCACAAACCTTTCGATTTTTACTTATTAGATATGTTTTATACACATTGTGTCTGTTGTCCAACCTTGTTGTTAAAGATAGGAATTTTAATTAAAAAGGATCTATTTATTTGTTAACTCTAGTTATGCAAGGCAAAAAAGAATATCAGGAAAAATTGTTTGCTCACTTTCAGTTAAGTGATCGAATCCCAAAGGACAACTTTTATCGCAGATTAAAAGAGGTTTTAGCATTAGAATTT
>CAJWAC010000038.1 GCA_913020555.1 uncultured Polaribacter sp.
AATTACATATCAAAACAATAGAATTATTTTAGTTATTCCTCTAAGTCAAATATTCTTTAGCTCTTTCTAAAGCTTTAGGAATTCCACCAGGGTTTCTACCACCTGCAGTTGCAAAGAAAGGTTGGCCACCTCCACCACCGTGGATCAATTTTCCTAATTCACGAACAACTGTCCCCGCATTATACCCGCGCTCATTAGCCAATTCTTTTGATATATAGCAAGTCAAGATTGCTTTTTCTTTTGTTGGAGCTGACGCAAATAACAAAAATAAGTTTTGATGTTCTTTACCTAAATTAAAAACAAGATTTTTAATACTATTGGCATCTAAATCTATTTTTGTAGCTATAAACTGAACGCCATTAATTTCTTCTAGCTGTTCTTTAATTTCACGTGTTAAATTTTTAGCCTTATCTTTTAATAATTGCTCTACTTGTTTTTGTAAAGCCGAATTATCATCTTGAAGTTTTTGAATAGCTTTTACAGGACTTTTAGTGTTATTTAATAAATCTTTAATTTCAAATAATATTCTATTATTCTCAAAATAAAAGTCTTTTACTGCATCATTTGTAATCGCTTCTATTCTCCGAATTCCCGAAGCAACAGCGCTTTCAGACTTAATTTTAAAGTGCCAAATATCACCAGTATTTTTTACGTGAGTTCCTCCACAAAGTTCAATAGAGTTTCCAAATTTAATTGCTCTAACAGTATCTCCGTACTTTTCTCCAAACAAGGCCATTGCACCTTCGTGAATTGCTTGTTGCATTGGTATGTTTCTTTTTTCTTCTAAAGGAATTTTTCCAGAGATTCTTGCATTTACAAAATTCTCTACATCTCGCAATTGTTCAGTAGTTAGTTTTGAAAAATGAGAAAAATCAAATCTTAAATATTTAGAGTGGACAGCAGAACCTTTTTGAGTTACATGTTTTCCTAGTACTTCTCTTAAGGCTTGATGAAGTAAATGCGTAGCAGTATGATTACATTCAGTTCTGAATCTTTGTTTAGGGTCTACAAAAGCTGTAAAGCTGTGTTCTAAGTGGTTTGGTAAATTTTTGGTAAAATGAATAATGATATTATTTTCCTTTTTTGTGTCAAGGATATATACAACATCTCCATTGGCATCTTCTAGGTATCCTTTATCTCCAACTTGCCCACCACCTTCAGGATAAAAAGGAGTTAAGTTGAAAATTAATTGATACATTTCACCATCTTTTTTAGAGGTTACTTTTCTGTATTTTGTTATTTTTACATTGCTTTCTAAAGCATCATAACCAATAAACTCTTCATCATCATCTTCTCGCAAAACAGTCCAGTCTTCTGTACTCATTTCACTAGCAGCTCTAGAACGATTTTTTTGTTTCTCCAGTTCAGTTTGGAACCCTTTTTCATCCAAAGTATATCCTTTTTCAGAGAGAATTAATGCTGTTAAGTCAATTGGAAAACCAAAAGTATCATACAATTCAAAAGCTTTACTTCCAGAAATTTCTTTTATTTTTGATGATGAAATAATACTATCTAGCAAAACCAATCCTTGGTCTAGAGTTCTTAAAAAAGAAGTTTCTTCTTCTTTTATTACGTTTTCAATTAATTGTTTTTGTGCTTTCAATTCTGGGAAAGCTGCCCCCATTTTATCGCTTAAAACCGAAACCAACCTGTAAATAAAAGGTTCTTTTTTATTTAAAAAAGTAAAACCATATCTTACAGCACGTCTTAAAATTCTACGAATTACATAACCTGCTCCTGTGTTACTTGGCAATTGTCCATCAGCAATTGAAAAAGCAACCGCTCTAACATGATCAGATATTACACGAGTGGCAATATCTTGCTTTTCATTACTTCCATATTTTGTATTTGTAATGGTTTCAATTTCTCTAATAATTGGTGTAAAAATATCAGTATCATAATTGGATTGAACGTTTTGTAGAACCATACACAAACGTTCAAAACCCATACCTGTGTCAATATGTTTATTTGGCAGATCTTCTAAAGAACCATTTGCTTTTCTATTAAATTGCATAAAAACCAAGTTCCAAATTTCCACAACTTGAGGATGATCTTCATTAATCAATGTTTTACCATCAACTTTTTCTTTTTCTTCTAAGGAACGAATATCCACATGAATTTCAGAGCAGGGTCCACAAGGTCCCTGTTCACCCATTTCCCAAAAATTATCCTTTTTATTTCCTTTTAAAATTCTGTCTTCGCTAATGAATTCTTTCCACAAATCATAAGCTTCAGTATCCATTTTTAAATTATCAGCGTCACCAGAGCCTTCAAAAACAGTTACGTATATAATGTTTTTATCAATTTTATAAACTTCAGTTAACAACTCCCAAGCCCAAGCGATTGCTTCTTTCTTAAAATAATCTCCAAAAGACCAGTTTCCTAACATTTCGAACAAGGTGTGGTGATATGTATCATAGCCAACTTCTTCTAAATCATTGTGCTTGCCAGAAACACGCAAGCATTTTTGAGAGTCTGTAATTCTATTTTTTTTTGGAACACCGTTGCCTAAAAAGTATTCTTTAAAAGGTGCCATTCCAGAATTCACAAACATTAAAGTTGGATCATCTTTAGTAACCATTGGCGCAGAAGGCACAACTAGATGTTTTTTATCTTGAAAAAAGTTTAAAAAAGTAGAACGGATGTCTTGAGATTTCATAAGAAAAGAAGTTTCAAAAAGGGCAAAATTTTGTTAATATATCATTAAAATAAACTGCCCAAATCAGCAGTTGTAAAACATTTTGTAGATTTGTTAATTGTTTAAAAAATCTGAATCTGATAAAAGAACTTTAAACCAACAAAAATAGTACATTTAAAATCATGGCAAAAGTAAAATATTATTATGACGAGGATACACTTTCTTACAGGAAAATTTCTGTGAAGAAGAGTGATTATTATCGGAAGATATTATTCAGTTTTTTAGGTGTTATTTTAATAGCTTTTATTGGATTTATTGGTTTTAGTCAAATCATCAAGTCACCAACAGAAAGAGCTCAGGAAAGAGAATTAGAAAATTTAAAATTCCATTATGACTTGATAGACAGAAGAGTAGCGGAAACTTCTGAAATATTAAATCAACTTCAGGAAAGGGATAACAATATTTATAGGAGTTATTTTGAAGCAAATCCTATTCCAGAAGAACAAAGAAAAGCAGGTTTTGGTGGTGTAAATAGATATAAAAGTTTGGAAGGTTTCGATAACTCTGGTTTGATAAAACAACTTACTAAAGAGGTGGATATTTTATCTAAACAGATGGTTGTTCAGTCAAAATCTTTAGATGAAATTGTAACTTTAGCTAAAGAAAAGAAAGTTATGTTGGCATCTATCCCTGCAATTTTGCCAATTAAAAAGGGGGATTTTTATGTTGCCTCTGGCTATAAAATGAGAATGCATCCAATTTTGAAAATTAATAAATTTCATAAAGGAATGGATTTTACAGCACCAAAAGGTACTCCTGTTTATGCATCTGGAGATGGTGTTGTAAGTTTAGCGCAAAGAAGTAGTACATTTGGAAAAGTTATTTTTATAGAACATGGTTTTGGTTATAAAACTGTTTATGCACACTTAAGTAAAATGGCTGTAAGAAAGCGTAAAAAGGTAAAAAGAGGTGATTTAATTGGTTACGTTGGTAATACAGGTTTGTCAGTAGCACCGCATTTGCATTATGAAGTTCATAAAAATGGTAGAGCTGTAAATCCAATTAATTTTTATTATGGTAATCTTTCATTGGGTGAATTTGCTACCCTACAAAAATCTTCAGAAGAAAGTCAATCTTATGATTAATTTAAATACAAGTTTGTAATATATTTTTCTTTAAATTTGACTATTGATTCTACAGTATGCATATTAATTTACCAGAAAAAAGATATTATAAAATTGGCGAAGTTGCTAAAGCTTTTAATGTAAATACTTCACATATTCGTTTTTGGGAAAAAGAGTTTGCGATTATCAAACCTAAAAAGAACGCAAAAGGAAATAGACTCTTTACACAAGAAGATATAAAAAACTTTAAATTAATTTATAATCTTGTAAAGGAAAGAGGCTTTACTCTAGAAGGCGCTAAACAAAAACTAAAGAAAAATCCAGCAGGTCTCTTTAGTAAGCAAGAAATCATAAGTAGGTTAGAGATTGTTAAAGCAGAACTGCAAAAAATTAAGAATCAACTTTAGTACACTTTACAAATCTCTATTTGTTACAAGTAACATAGATTAAATATATTATGCATGCATAATAATTTTCCTTATATTTGGGAGGCATTTTTTCAAAATAGAACTGTCTAAAATTTATAATTCACTTTAAAACCCAAATACATGTCCAAAAAGTATGTAGACCTAGAAACGTTAAAATATATACTTTATGATATTCATAAATTAGAAGATTTACTAACAAGAGAAAGGTTTCAAGAACATGATATGGAGTCTTTAAACTTATTTATTGACTCTGTTAAAGAATTTTCTGATAGGGAGTTATATCCGTATTTTCAAGAAATGGACGCTACTCCTGCATATCATAAAGATGGCACTGTAATTGTTCATGAGCAAGTACATAAGGTAATGCTACAATCAGGAGAATTAGGTATTATTGCTGCTGCCTTCGATTATGAAGACGGTGGTTTGCAAATTCCATTTTCTGCTTTGCAGGCAGCAGTTTTTATTATGGATGCGGCAAATAATCATTTACCAGGTTACCCTAGTTTAACTCAAGGTGCTGCAGAATTAATTACAGAATTTGCTAATCAAACCCTAAAAGACAGATACGTTCCAAAGATGTTGACCGGAGTTTGGGGAGGAACAATGTGTTTAACAGAACCACAAGCAGGAAGCTCTTTGTCGGATATTGTTACAAAAGCAACTCCAACAGATAAAGACTATTATAAGATTACTGGACAAAAAATATTTATTTCAGGAGGAGATAATCAATTTACAGAGAATATTGTGCATTTGGTGTTAGCGAGAATAGAAGGAGCCCCAAAAGGAACTAAAGGGATTTCTCTTTTTGTTGTACCTAAAAATAGACCAAAAGCAGATGGTTCACTAGAATATAATGATGTAATGACAGTTGCTGATTTTCAAAAAATGGGACAACGTGGTTATTGTACCACACATTTAGGTTTTGGAGACCAAGACGATTGTAGAGGTTGGCTTGTTGGAGAAGAACACAAAGGTTTAGCGCAAATGTTTTTAATGATGAATGGTGCAAGAATTGCTGTGGGTAGAGGAGCTGCTGCAATAGCAATGGCAGCTTACAGAACATCTTTGCAATATGCGAATGAAAGACCACAAGGAAGAAAATTATCTGCTGACGGAAAGAAAAATCCAACTGAAAAACAAAGTTTAATTATAGAGCATCCAGATGTTAGGAGAATGTTATTGTTGCAAAAGGCAATTGTAGAGGGTTCTTTAAGTTTGGTAATGTTAGCTTCTAAATATCAGGATATTGTAGCAACTGCAACATCAAAAGAAGAAAAAGAAAAGTATCATTTATTATTAGAAATGATTATTCCTATTGTAAAAACATATCCATCAGAAGCGGGTTCAGAATCTGTAGATAATGGATTACAAGTTTTAGGAGGTTATGGTTTCTGCACAGATTTTACGCTTCAGCAATATTATAGAGATATCAGAATTTCTGCTTTGTATGAAGGTACAACAGGTATTCAATCTCAAGATTTGTTGGGTAGAAAAGTTACCATGCACAATGGAAAAGGTCTAGAGTTACTTGCTGCCGAAATTATGCAAACCATTATGGTTGCATCCAAAGATGAAGAATTAAAAGTTTATGCAGCTGTTTTAGGTGATAAATTAAAGCTTTCTCAAAAGGTAATAGGAAAGTTAATGCCTTTTGCATTAAAAGGAAATTATGAACGTTATTTATCTGATGCAAATTTATTTATGGAATATATGAGTATTGTAGTTTTAGGTTGGTTATGGTTAGATATGGCTATTGATGCCAAAAAAGAAGTAAGCAATGCCGATAGAAAATACTCGGAAACTTTTTATGAAAGTAAAATTCATACTATGAAATTCTACTTTAAGTACGAAGTTCCTAAAACAAATTCATTAGCAGAATCTTTAATGAGTGATGAAGTAGTTACTATTAAAAACGATAAAGAATACATTATATAATGACACATATTTCGGATCAATTTAGTTTAGAAAAGAAAGTAGCTATCATTACAGGCTCTAGTAAAGGAATTGGTAAAGCCATAGCAAAAGGTTTAGCTCAAAAAGGAGCACAAGTTGTTATTTCTAGTAGAAGTCAAGAGGCTTGTGATGAGGTTGCAAAAGAATTTATAAAAGAAGGTTTAAAAGCTGTTGGAATTGCATGCCATATAGGAAAAGAAGATCAGCGTAAAAATTTGGTCAATAAAACTATTGAAACTTTTGGGCAAATTGATGTATTAGTGAATAATGCTGCAATCAATCCTGTTTTTGGTCCAATTGAAGAAGTAGATCCAGATATTTTTGATAAAATTATGGATGTAAATGTAAAGGCACCTTGGTCATTATCAAACCTAGTTTTACCGTATTTTAGAACTAACAAAAACGGAAGTATCATAAATATAGCTTCTGTAGAAGCGTTGACTCCAGGCTTTGGATTAGGATTATATAGCACAAGTAAAGCCGCTATTTTAATGTTGACAAAAAATCAAGCAAAAGAATGGGGCAGGTATGGTGTAAAGGCAAATGCTATTTGCCCAGGTTTGATTAAAACAAAATTTAGTGCTGCACTTTGGACTAATGAAAAAATGCTAAATAAATTAGAAAAATCAATACCAAGCGGAAGAATGGGAATGCCAGAAGAAATGGTAGGTTTAGCTTGTTTGTTAGCTTCAGATGCTGGGAATTATATGACTGGTGGTGTGTATACTGCAGATGGAGGTTATATGATTGCTGGATAATATATAAAATATATGAACTTCGAATATTCAGAAAAATCAAAAGAATTACAACATAAATTATCTTCTTTTATAGAGGAACACATTGTTCCTATTGAAGATGAATTTATTGCTTTTCAAAGCGATAAAAATAATATGTGGAAACGTTTTCCTAAAATAGAAATGTTAAAGCAAAAAGCAAAAGATGCTGGTTTATGGAATTTATTTTTACCTAAAGATTATGGGGACTTAAGTCCTGGCTTAACCAATTTAGAGTATGCTCCTTTAGCTGAAATTATGGGTAAAAAAATCTGGATTTCAGAGATTTTTAATTGTTCTGCTCCAGATACTGGAAATATGGAAGTATTGGCAAAATACGGCAATGAAAAGCAGAAAAAACAATGGCTTGCTCCTTTAATGAACGGCAATATTCGTTCTGCTTTTTTAATGACAGAACCACAAGTAGCTTCTTCAGATGCCACAAATATAGAAACATCAATAGTTTTAGAAGGTGATGAATATGTAATTAATGGCAGAAAATGGTGGTCTTCAGGAGCCATGGATCCACATTGTAAAGTTGCCATTGTTATGGGTAAAACCAATCCTGATGCTCATAGACATCAACAACAAAGTATGGTTTTAGTGCCTATGGATACTCCAGGTTTAAAAATTATTCGTCCACTTTCCGTTTTAGGATATTATGATTCTCCAGAAGGACATGCAGAAATTATTTTAGAAAACGTGAGAGTCCCTAAAGAAAATTTAATTTTGGGAGAAGGTCGAGGTTTTGAGATAGCACAAGGACGCTTGGGTCCTGGAAGAATTCATCACTGTATGCGTTTGGTTGGAATGGCACAATACGCGTTAGAAATGATGTCAAAAAGGACTTTAGAAAGAGAAACTTTTGGCAAAAAGTTTTATGAGTATAGCAGCATCCGTCAAGAAATTGCAAAATCACAATGTGAAATTGAACAAGCTCGTTTATTAACATTATCGGCTGCAGATAAAATGGATAAACTTGGCAATAAAAAAGCTAAAGATATTATTGCAATGATTAAAATTGTAGCTCCTAATATGGCTCAAAAAATAATTGATAGAGCAATGCAAATTTTTGGTGGAAAAGGAGTTGGGCCAGACACCTATTTGCCACATTATTTTGCAATCGCTAGAATGTTGCGTTTGGCTGACGGACCAGACGAAGTACACATGTATCAGTTAGGAAAAAGTTGTATTAACAAATATGGTAATTAATGAGTAATCAAAAAGTAAGAAAAGGAGAAGACTTACCAGAAATTTCACTAAAAAAATACTTAAAAGGAATTAATTTAATAAAGACTGTTGAAAGCGAGTTAGTTGTGCAACAATTTACGCATGGATACTCTAATTTAACTTATTTACTGCAAATTGAAAATAAAGAATTTGTTTTAAGAAAACCCCCAAAAGGAGCTATCAAAAGAGGGCATGATATGAGTCGCGAGTTCAAAGTACAAAAAGGGGTTGCCAAAGCATTTTCTAAAGTTCCAAAAATGTTTGGGTTTTGTGATGATGAACGTATTTTAGGAAGTGATTTTTACATCATGGAAAAAATGGAAGGCATCATTTTGAATTTCAAAGAAGCAAAAACAAGAAATATTGCGGCTAATGACTACAAAACTATCGCCAATTCTTGGTTAAATACTTTAGTAGAGTTGCATAATGTTGATTATCATAATATAGGTCTAGGGGATTTAGGAAAACCAGAAGGTTACGTAGAAAGACAAATTAAAAACTGGGGAAGGCAATATCTAAAGGCTAAAACGGATGAAGTTCCAGAAGCAGAAATGGTCATGCAATGGATGAAAGAAAATCAACCTAAAAAATATGATCACTGTTTAATTCACAATGATTTTAAGTATGATAATGTAGTATTTAAAAATAATAGTTGGAAAGATATTTCAGCAGTTTTAGATTGGGAAATGGCAACTCTTGGAGATCCTTTAATGGACTTAGGGACATCTTTAGGATATTGGACAATAGCAACAGATCACGATTTTGTAAAACAAGGAATTCCTTCTCCAACTATTTTTGAAGGGAATCCAATAAGAAGTGAGATTGCTAACCTATATGCTGAAAAATCTGGAAAAAATATAGACAATGTGGTCTTTTATTATGTATTTGGTTTATTTAAAATAGCTGTAATAGCCCAACAAATTTATTTTAGATATAACAAAGGATGGACAACAGATCCACGTTTTGCAAATTTAAATAAAGCAGCAGAGTTGTGTTGTAAATTGGCTTTAAAAGCAATTAAAACCAAATCTATAGACTAATGATTATAAATAAAGAAGGTTTTTTGAAACTAAAAAATTTCGAAGAAAACGCTCCAGTTTTTATGATGAATTATTTAAATTATAAAGAAAAAGTTTCTACCACAGGAAAAACAGGAAAAGAGACCTACAATGATTATATGCATGCCGCTTCTCCTTTTTTTGAGCAAATAAATGCGGAGATTATTTTTAAAGGAAAGCCTTTGGCCACAATAAGTGGAGCATCTAATGAAAAATTATGGGATGAAGTTCTCATTGTAAAATACGCCAATAAAAACGAATTTTTTAAGTTGATGGATTTTCAAAATTATCCAATAGCGTTAAGAGCATCAGCATTAGAAGATTCTAGATTAATATTTTGTAAATAATATGAATGTAAAAAATAAAGTAGTAATAGTAACAGGAGCTGGTTCTGGAATAGGAAAAGCAACGGCAAATCATTTTGCAAAACACGGAGCTACGGTGGTAGTTTCCGATATGAATGTAGAAAGTGCGCAAATAGTTGCGGATGAAATTGTAACAAATGGGGGTACATCGCTACTCATAACAGCAAACGTTGCAAAGTTTGAAGAGGTAGAAAACCTGGTTGCAAAAACAGTGGCTGCATTTGGACGCCTAGATGTTATAGTGAATAATGCAGGAATTGGCCCGCATTTATTAAGAACTCATGAGTCCAGTTTAAAAGAGTGGGATCAAGTAATTGCAGTCAATCAAACCGGTGTTTTTTACTGCATGAAAGTGGCGCTAACTCAGTTTTTAAAACAAGGTCATGGTAATATTGTAAATGTTGCTTCTTTGGCAGGTTTGAAAGCAGCTCCAAATATGATTAGTTACAGTGCCAGTAAATTTGCAGTGGTCGGCATGACCAAGTCTGCGGCTATGGAATATGCTACTAAAAATATTAGAGTAAATGCGGTTTGTCCTGGATATACAGAGTCTGCTTTATTAGACCAATTAATTAATGCAAAACCAGAAATGGATGCTATATTAAAAAGTGTAATACCAATGAAACGTTATGGTAAAGCAGATGAAATTGCAGATGCCGTAGTTTGGCTTGCTTCAGACAATACAAAGTTCATTACAGGACAAACAATAACTTTAGATGGAGGAACATCACTTTAGATTGAAAATATTATTTAAATTTGACTAATCAATAAATCAACAAAAAATTAAAATTTAGAAATTATGAAAAAATGGTTGCCATTAATAATTATAGGAGTTTTATTATATTTAGCTTACAGTTGGGCCAAAGGGTTTAACAATGAGGCAGTAGTTCTTCAAGAAGATGCAAAAACAACTTGGTCTAATGTAGAGAGTGCTTATCAAAGAAGAAATGATTTGATTGGGAATCTAGTGAAAACGGTGCAGGGTGCGGCAGAATTCGAAAAAAGTACGCTAACGGATGTTATCAATGCAAGAGCAAAAGCAACTTCTGTAAATATCAATGCAGGGGATTTAACAGCAAGTAATATGGCTCAATTTCAGCAAGCACAAGCCGGTTTAACTGGTGCTTTATCAAAGTTATTAGTCTCAGTAGAGCGTTATCCAGAATTAAAAGCAAATAAGAACTTTTTAGAATTACAAAGCCAATTAGAAGGTACTGAAAACCGTATTAATGTTGCAAGAGATCGTTTTAATGAAGGTGTAAACAAATATAATAAACATATAAAGGTCTTTCCAAATTCTATTTTAGCAGGCATATTTAATTTTGACGATATGTCTAGATATAAGGCTAATCCTGGTTCTGAAAATGCACCAGATGTAAATTTTGATTTTGATAAAAAAGCAGCATAAATGGGTAAAGTAGAAGAATTTCTTTCTAAAGAAGAAGAGCAAGAAATTATTTCTGCAATTGTAACGGCAGAGAAAAATACTTCAGGCGAAATTAGAGTTCATTTGGAAGCTTCAGCAGATAAAGATCACTCTGAAAGAGCTTTAGAAGTATTTCATCTCTTAGAAATGAACGCCACTAAAGACGCGAATGGAGTGCTGATTTATGTCGCAGTAAATGATAAGAAGTTTGTGATTTATGGAGATAAAGGCATTAATGATGTTGTCCCAAAAGATTTTTGGGATAATACAAAAGATGTAATTCAGAGTCATTTTAAAAAGGGTAATTTTAAGCAAGGTTTAATTGATGGTATTTTAAGCTCTGGACAAGAATTGAAACACCATTTTCCATATCAACAAGATGATGTTGATGAACTTTCTAATGAAATATCAAAAGGATAATGCATACGTTTTTTAAACAACAATCAATATTTCTTATTGCGTTTTTATTTTCAATAACGTTATCTGCTCAAGGATATCAAATCCCTGAAAAACCAAAATTTCAAACGAGTGTTTATGATTATTTACAACCAAAATTACTCTCAGAATCACAAAAAAATAATTTAGAAAACAAATTAGTTCGTTATTCAGACACTACATCTACCCAAATTGTAGTGGCGATTATTGCTTCAACTGAAGGAGAAGATATTAATTATTTAGCGGCAAATTGGGGTGAAAAATGGGGAATTGGAGGCTCAGAAAAAGATAACGGAGTTTTAATTCTATTGGCCAAAAATGATAAAAGAATCGCCATTCAGAATGGTAGAGGTGTTGAGTATTTACTCACGGATTTTCAATCAAAAAGAATTATTGAAAGGGTAATTCTTCCTGAGTTTAAAAAGGGTGATTTTTACAGAGGTCTAGATAAAGGTGCAGATTATATTTTTAGAACTTTACAAGGCGAATTTAAAGGCACACGCAAAAAAGATACTCAAAGCTTTGACCCTGGAATCATTATTTTTATAATTATGATCATCATCTTTTTTATGATTATTTCAAGAGGAAATAAAAATAATAGAGGTGGAGGAAGAGGATATAGACGAAGTTCTACAGCAGCTTCAATTTTAGAAACCATTATTTTAAGTAACTCTGGTAGAAGAGGTGGAGGTGGCTTTGGTGGTTTTGGAAGCGGTTCATCAGGAGGAGGTTCTTTTGGTGGTGGAGGTTTTGGAGGCGGCTTTGGAGGAGGTTCTTTTGGAGGTGGTGGAGCTTCTGGAGGTTGGTAAATTTACGTTATATGATTAAAAAAATACTTTTTCTATTTATTTTACCATTCAACATAATTGGTCAAAATTATGATACTTTAAAAGTAATTGCAGATTTACCAAGTGATTTAAATGAGGTTTCTGGCATAGAGTTGGTTGAGAAATCAAAATATTACTGGATGATAAATGATGGAGGAAATAAATCAAAATTATTTGGACTCTCAGAAAAAGGAAAGATAAAAAAAGAAATAGATCTTGACGCTAAAAATCATGATTGGGAAGATCTAACCTCTGATAGTGAAGGGAATATATATATTGGTGATTTTGGCAATAATAAAAGTAGCAGACAAAATCTACAAATTTTAAAGGTAGAAAGAAAGTATTTATCGAAAAAGAAAGCAAGGGTTTCAAAAATTAAATTCTCATACGAAGATCAAAAATTATTCCCACCAAAAAAGGGCCATCTTTTTTATGATGCTGAGGCTTTCTTCTATTTTAAAAATAATTTATATGTCTTTACAAAAAGCAGAGTAAAAGGTAGTCCAGGCATAACATCAGTATATAAAATTCCAGCGATACAAGGAACTTATATTGCGAAAAAAATTGGTGAATATGAAAATTGTAGTCAAATAGATTGTTGGATTACCTCAGCAGACATAACTAATGATGGTAAAAAAGTAGTGTTGCTATCCCAAAAAAATATTCTAGTATTTTCAGATTTTACAAAAGATAATTTCTTTGGAGGTACCATAAAAAAAATACCATTTAAATATTATTCACAAAAAGAATCAATAGCATTTAAAGACTTAAACACTGTTTTAATTTGCGATGAAAAATCTCATGGGAAAGAGGGGTTTTTATATGAGCACAAAATTTAAATCATAATTGCTTTATAGAATAATAACAACCAACCTAGTGATAATAACAATCCTCCAAGGGGGGTGATTGGTCCCAAAAACACTAACTTCTTATCTTTTGCAGAAGAAATGACCAAGCCATAAATTGAAAATGAAAATAAGATAGTACCAACTATAAATGCATAAATAATTAAGGTATCAATAGTTTTATTTACAGTTAAATTAAATCCTAAAACGATTAATACAATTGCATGATACATTTGATATTTTACACCTGTTTCAAAGCTTTGTAATTGATCTATAGTAAGTTTTTTCTTTAATAAATGTGCTCCAAAGGCACCTAATACTACTGATAATAATCCAAAAATACTACCAAAAACTATTGCTGTTTGACTCATTTTTATTAAAATTTAAATCCTAAACCAATGGCAATCCTTGTACCATCGTCACTATGAAAAGCCGCTATCTTTGAGCCTATTAGATTAGCAATGTCAAAGAAAAAACCACCACCGTATGAAATATTCCAATCTTTTTGAACTGGACTAATTATTAAGTTCTGACCTCCCCAAACTCTACCATAATCAAAACCACCATAAACACCTATATTTATTGGAATTAAATTGGTTTTAATTTTCCTTAAATTTAAACGAATATCAGAACTATGATAAAACATATTTTTACCAGTAAATCGCTCATTCCTATATCCTCTTAAACCATCATTATTTCCTCCAATACCTGCTGCTTGATAAAATTGATATCCATTTCCAAAAGTAAAATGAGATTTTAACATAGTTGCAAAAACCAGTTTTCCATTCGAAGTAACTTTTTGATGAAAAGAAATAGATGGAATTAAATAACCAAAACTATCAGAATTACTTAAGTTAGATGTATAGCCTACTTTAACTTCTGTTTTCATTCCTGATGTTGAAAAAGTAGGGTTATCGCTATTTTCAAACTGATAACTTGCCTCAGTATTTATAAAATATTGGTTATTAAAAATATCATCATTTTCTTGAAATTGAGTTTCAATAAACCTTCCTGGAGTATTTTCTACCTTATAGTTTTGGAAGTTTACAGCTATTTTTATTTTAGCTCCCAAATCTCCTTTCCAATGGATAAAAGAACCGGCAAAAAGTTCTTTAATTCTAACTCTATTATAATTAAAATTTTTTGTTCCATTTACCTGTAGATTTAAAGAATTATTTCCTGTACCATAATAATTTATTGAAAAATTTGGACTAGTAAAACTTGCGTTTATTCCGAAATTCCATTTAGCGAATATATTTGCAAATTCACTAGAATAGCCAAGTTCAAAACCGTCAGTCGCAAAATAATATGAACCAGAAATGATATGTTGTGATGAAAAAGGATTTCTCTCAAAATTTTTAATAGTTAGAATATTAGATAACCCTAATCTAATGCCATCATCTGGATTATAGCCTATAGACGGATTTATTGTATTTAGTTTGATAGGTAATTTTTTATAATTGTATACGTTTTCGTCATAATAATCTGTTAATCTTATTTTTCCATTTTTGGAAGTAAATGTATTTTTCTTTGATTTGTGATCGTATATTATTATTTTTTTACCATTTTTAATATTGTATGTATCATTGTTCTGTCCTCCAATAATCCTAATTTTTATGAAGTCTTTACCATCTCCTTTAACAACAAAAGTATCATCGTCATCTAAGCCATATATCCAAATTTCTTTAGTTTCAGAACTATTATAGGTTCTCTCATGAAATATACCTTTCTTCTTCCCCTTTTTTATTCGGTAAACAGTAACTTTAGTTTGTCCATTTGGCAATCTATTTATCTCAAACCAATCGTCTTTATTAGTTCCTTTTATTATTTGATACTTGTTTATGTGGTTATAATAAGCATTAGAAATTTTTTGTAAGTTTTTTCTTCTGCCTTGAAGCTTTCTTTTTATTTCTATGATAGTTTCACTTTTTACTTCATCAGGGAATAAAGTAAATGCATCCTCTATTATCGCATCAGTAATATTTGTGGTTATTAGTTTCACCTGTTCGTCCCAATCACTTTTACTTGCTTTTGTAATTAATGACATATCCAAAGGGTAAGGTTCTAGATTAAACCATTCAGGGTTTTTTATATCTTCATTATATGATCTCATTAACCTTAGAGATGGAACACTATTTGTTACGAAATTTAACAAAGTTCCATCACCCATTATAGAAAAAGCTTGATCTCTATCTCTTGGAATTGGTCTATAAATAGTTTGTTTTTTTTTGTTAAAAACAGCCCATCTCCATTGATCTTCATGCCGATCCCAGTCACCTATTAACATATCAAATAGCCGTGCTTTTATATAGGCTTTTTCATCTAAAATATGATTTTCATTTTTGCTTAGATTCTTTAACAAATCATCAGTACTAACTACTTTATTGGCATAGCCAAAACTAGCCTTATCTCCATGACCAGATGCTGCACGTTCTTCAATCATATATAATTCATCACCGAACTCAGAATTAAAATGACCCAAACTATTTTGTTTTGGAATGTAATATAAAATTGGGTTAGTGTGGTAAACACCAACAGCGTCAGATAATTTTCCAATAGTAAACGGGGCATAGGGATGTGAACCAGTAAATACATCATTTAGCAAGTTTTCTGTAGTTGTATTGTTAAACTGCCCTTCCATATATTGGTCTTTAAAAGCAACTGCCTGAAGAAATTGTAGGGCATTTTTACGCAAAGCACGCATTACATATTCACGTCCTTTTTTATCGCGTAATCTTAAAGATTTAGATTGATGACCTCCCCCTTTCCTAACAGCTTCTAAACCACCAAAAAGGGTGTCTAAATCTACAGTTGGTGCATTTACTTTGGTTCCAAAATATTTTCGGTAGCGTTCTCCCCATATAAAGCGATATACTCCACTTTTATCAATTTCCTCTTTGGTATAAATAGCGGCTTTTTTTTCTGTAATTTTATTTTTAGGAAATGGTGTAAATATATTTTTATTATTGGCTGGTAAAACATTAGTTTGGAAAACATTTTTATTATCCTCTACGGAATAAAATTCAACTTTTGACGAGCCATCTTCATAAACATCTAATCTTGCAAAACCTTGAGTTCCATATGTAAATTTTGCGCCTCCAGATAATTTTGTTGCCGTAGTTTTAGATCCCGACCCACTTACAATTTGTGGAATATTATCTTCAACGATGTATTGTAAATTATGATCATGTCCAGAAACAAAAATAGTTTTATCATTTTCTTGACAAATGGTAACAATGTGTTTTTTTAGCTTATTGTATTTTTTATTTTGAAGGTCCGTGTTTGTGAGCCCTGATGTTTTACGAATTAAGTTTTTAATAGAACCTAAAACTGGCAGGGGACTCATGTAGCTAGAAAAAGAATACTTACCGCCATGAGAACCTTTTGTAAACATTGGATGATGCATGGCAATAATTGTTGTTTTTCCTCTTGCTTTTTTAACCAAACCTTCAAGTTCATCGAAGAATTTTGTTCTTGTTTTAATTTCGCAATTATCATTTATTGTTGGGTGGTTATCCCAATTTGTAAGGTACCAATGGGTATCAATAATAATTAAAACAATGTCTTTAGAGATATTTACCTTTTCTAAAGGGCATCCATTTTGAGGTAAAAAAGATTTTTTATCTAGAGCTTTCTCTACCAGTTTCTCTTCACGTTTTAGTCCTTCTAAACCATTATACCAATCGTGGTTTCCTGGAATAAAAATAGAGTTTCCTTTAAAGCTCTTAGCAACATTCGTTTGAGCTTCAATTCTTCTTTTTGCTAATGGATAATTTTTAGATTTTTTGTCAGGAATTCCAGTTTCATAGACATTATCACCTAAGAAAATTAAGGTTGAATTTTCAGTCGAATTTTTTATTTCCTCTTTTAAAGACACTAGAGCAGGAGAGTCTTTAGTTAAAGATGAATTCCCTGCATCACCAATTAAATAAAAAGAGTGTACAATCTTTGAATTGTCTTTTTTAACCTCGAAACTTTCATTTTCTGCAATTTGCATTTTTAAATTAGCACAAGCAGATGTAAAAAAGATGATAAGTAGGTAAAAATAATATTTGAATAATTTCATAAACGTAAAGCTAACTATTTTTAAATTGATTTTTAAAAAGTATTAAATCTTCTTTCGTATCTATATCAAAAAAGTTTGTAGTTTTTTTTGGACAAATGACTGTTTTTTTTCTTTTTTTGATAAAATCTTTAGCACCCTTATCTCCTTGTAGTAATAATAAATCGATGAAATTTTTTTTCGGAAAAATTGCAGGAACTCCTAGTTTGTTTCCATAATTTGAAGCTATAATTTTGTCCATATTTTCTTCAAACAAAGAAATTATCGATTTTAGATAAGAGATTTCAAGAGCTGGTTGATCTGCTAATAAAATAAAAACACCATCAAAATTATAATGATTTTTTTTAAAATACTCAATTCCAGCAACAATGCTTGAACTCAAGCCTTTCTCAAAATTTATATTACTTATAAATTCAATATTTTTTGTTGTAATCTCATGTTTTATTTTGTCCGCATTTGAACCTAATACACAGAAAATAGTACCTGAAAAAACAGCTCTAATTTTGTTTAAAGTAATATCTATTAGGTTCTTATGATTAATTTTTTCGAGTTGTTTAATACTTTTCATTCTGGATGATTTACCGGCAGCTAGAACTAAAAAAGAAATATTTTTCATCTAACAACTGTGAATTTTCCCTGTAATAGTTCTCAAAGAAAAGGGCTCTTTTTTTCTGATTACTGATAAAATTTCAGCAACAATAGAAATTGCAATTTCTTCAGGAGTTTTTGCACCAATGTGCAAACCTGCAGGAGCATATATGGTATCGAAAAATTCATCAGAAATATCAGGAACAAATTCTAACAATTCATTAAACAATTGTTCCCTTTTTTTTATTGAGCCAAGAATACCTATGTATTTGCAATGAAAACTAGTAAGTTTTACCAAGTACTTTAAGTCTTGAACATAACTATGGTTCATAATAACAATGGCCATATTTTTATGAGTATTTTCAAAATTCATAGTTTCAGGACTTTCCCCTTGCACAGAATTTGCTCCTGGGAAGTGAGTAATATCGGCACTATCTTTTGCAGAAGTAATCACAGTTACTTCCCAACCTAGGTTGGCAGAAATTTTACACAATGAAACAGCATCGTGTTCTCCACCAATAATCATTAATCGAAAAGCGGGCTGTAAGATTTGGATAAAAGTGTCATTTTCATCTTTTGAATTGACTAGAAAAGTTGTTGAAAATGAAAAATGTTTTTTATTTTCTAGCGTAATTTTAGTTCCGAAATTCCCAAGAGATTCGTCTTTTTTTACAAATGTACTTTCAATTTTTAAAGTTTCTCTTTTTAAATTAGCATTGTAAAACTCAGAAATAAGTTCATCAGAAATATAAAAAGGCTCAATTAAAATATAGAGTATGCCTTCACACCCCAATCTATATCTGCCATCGTAAGTAATTATTTTTGGTATATGGTCTCTAAAAACACTTTTTGCCCTGTGAATAATTTCTTTTTCTACACAACCACCACTCACTGCTCCTACCGAGCCTAAATCTTCAGAAATTAACATTCTTACTCCTGGTTTTCTGTATGACGAACCCTCTAGATCAACTACAGTTGCCAGTACATTTTTCAATCCTTTTTGTTGATTGAAGATTGCTTGATTGATAATTTCTTTAAGTTCGTGAATCATTGATACAAACTAATTTTGAGCTTAAATATAAGGCTTTTAATATTTTTATGAATAGCTTGTTTTACAAGTTTCACATTCGTAACTATCTTTGTTTATCAATATTCCGCTAATCGTACTCTCTACAATTTTATTGATGAAATTATTATATGTTTGATCGTTTCCAACAAGTCTATTCCCTTTTTTTAATTTGTAAAATTCGCCATCCCATTCTTCTTTTCCCCAGCAATTAGGGCAAATTCCTTTTGGTGCTTTTTTGATTTCTTTCCCTTCTAATTTAGATGAAAAATAATCTTTGATATTTTGTAGTATGCTCATATTGTAATTTTAAAATTAATTTTTTCAATACTTTTTTTGAGAACAAGGTATTTAATAACCCTTTGTTTTTATAATAAGGGCTTGTAATTTTTTAAGCGTAATTTATTGCTATGAACTACAAGATAGCATGGAACAACCTGCTTTATTTCTTGCCCATTCGGGTCTTTTGGAAAACCATTTCTCATTATTTGGCTGCTCATCATAAGGTTTTTTTAGCAGTTGAAATAATTCATCAATTAAAGAATAGTCGCCTTTATCTGCTGCATCGATGGCCAATTGAGACATGTAATTTCGCAATACATATTTAGGATTTACAGCATTCATTTTTTGTTTTCTTTCTTCGAATAAAAGAGATTCTATTTTTAACCTTTCTTCATACTTCTTGAACCATAAATTCCAATTTTCTTTTATTTCGTCAGTAGTGTTTTTGAAGTCATAAAATGAATTTTCAAATTGACTTAGACCAGATTCGGCATCTGTAAAAGAACTTAAATTTCTAAAGAAGATAGTCATGTCTATTTCTGCTAATTGTAAATTATCTTCCAGATGCTGAATTAGTTTTAGGTCGTTTGCATCATCAACACATAAGCCTAATTTCGATTTCATCATGGCCAATGAGTCTTGCTCAAAATGAACTTTATATTGGTCTAAAATTGCTTCCAAAGGTTTCACTTCCTCTATAATCGGATACAAGGCATTGGCGAGCTGATACAGGTTCCATAGACCGATATTTGGTTGATTTCCGTATCGATATCGCTTGTGTTGCCTGTCTGTTGTGTTGGGAGTCCAGCCAAAATCAAATCCTTCTAACCAACCATAAGGGCCAAAATCTATAGTGAGTCCTAAAATAGACATGTTATCGGTATTCATAACGCCATGTACAAAACCAACACGTTGCCAATGTATAATCATGGCTAACGTTCGTTCTGAAACTTCTTTAAAAAATTGGATATAGTCTTCTTTAGAGGGATTTCCTAAATGTGAAAAATGATGTTTGATGGTGTAATCTGTTAAGGTTTTTAAATTTTTTATATCTTTCCTTGCAGCAAAAATTTCAAAATTTCCAAAACGTAAAAAAGAAGGAGAAATTCTAGATACAATTGCACCTTTTTCATAGGCTGGATTGCCATCATATAACATATCACGTAAAACATCATCGCCAGATAAACTTAACGATAAAGCTCTTGTAGTTGGTATGCCCAAATGAAACATGGCTTCGCTACATAAATACTCCCTAACCGAAGATCGTAAAACTGCCAACCCATCTGCAGTTCTTGAGTAGGGTGTTTTACCAGCCCCTTTTAATTGTACTTTCCAATTCTTGTTTTGATGTTCAACTTCAAATAAATTAATGGCTCTTCCATCTCCTAATTGTCCTGCCCAATTACCAAATTGATGGCCGCCATAACACATTGAAAAGGGTTTTGTGTTCGGATATACTTCATTTCCAGTAAAAATATTTTTAAAATAATCTGAAGTTGTTTCTTCTTCCGTAATCCCAAGTTCTGATGCCATTTCTTGAGAAACATGCAGAACTTTTGCAGCCCTTGTTCTCTTTGGTGATGCAAAAGAGTATACGGAATTTTCTACCTGTCTTATTGTATTCTCCATGTTTGGATCTGCAGGCAATTCAGTAGTAAAAGTTTCTTTTATATTGAGTTTCATCATTTTGTATCAAGCCATTTTTGTAGCTCTTTATCAGAAGGGTTTCTTAATTTTTTATTACCTATGGTAATGGTAGGGAAATTTAGTTTTCTATTCTCATACAAGGTACGCAATTCTGCTGCATTTTTAGTGCTTTTTTCTACCTCTAAAAACACATAGTCTACCTCATTCGCTTTAAGAAAATCTTTATAATAATTAGTTTTATGACATTTTTCTGTACCATAAAGTTTAATTAGATTTTTCATTTTTCTCTAGAATTGTGGATGTAAAAATTTTTGGTTTCGGCTGTAACGTGTCATTTTTATTTCAACTTATCTGCATGTAGTTTTCTTAGTGCAGCCAATTTTGGTTCAATGACATAACTACAATATCCTTGTTCTGTATTTTCTCTGTAGTAATTTTGATGCTCTTGTTCCGCTTCATAAAAAACTGGCAAGGCACTTAGTTCTGTGGTTATTTTATCGGAATAATAGCGCTGCATCTCTTGCAATACTTCTGCTGCAATCCTTTCTTGGACTTCATCGTGATAATAAATAACCGATCTGTATTGAGTGCCTCTGTCTGCACCTTGTCTGTTTAAGGTTGTTGGATCGTGGGTGGTCATAAAAATAACTAAAAGATTTTCATAAGAAAGTATCCTTTCATCAAAAGTGATTCGAATTACTTCTGCAAAACCAGACAAACCAGAACATATTTCTCTGTATGTTGGTCTTCCTGGAGCATTTCCACCAGCATATCCAGAAACAACTTTTTCTACCCCTTTTACTTTTTGGAATACTGCTTCAGTACACCAAAAACAACCTCCTCCTAAAGTAGCAATTTGCAAATATTTACTCATTGTAAGAATCGCTTTTTTCTAATTTCATAGATACAGAATTAATACAATAACGCAATCCACTTGGTATGGGGCCGTCAGGAAAAATATGTCCTAAATGACTGTCGCAAGAGTTGCATAGTACTTCAACCCTAATCATCCCCATAGTGACATCTTTATGATATTGAATGGCGTTTTCTTTAATGGGTTGGGTAAAACTTGGCCAACCAGAATGAGAGTCGAACTTAATAGTAGAATCAAACAAAGGGGTATTGCAGCAAACACAATTGTATTGACCTTCCTCATAGATACTGCACAATTCTCCAGTAAATGGTCTTTCTGTTCCTTTTTGCCTTGTAATTCTATATTGTTCTTCAGTTAATAATGCTTTCCACTCTGCGTTACTTTTCTCTACGCGATTGTCTGGGGTTGGATTTCCTTTTACGGAAAAGTTAATGACTTCTTTCCAAGTTAACATATGTATACTTTTCTTTTTTTTGAATTAATAGGATGCTTTTTTACAGGGATGTAGTCGTAAAATAATAGGTTTTCTTACAGCCAGTTTCCTTATTTTAATATGAAAAAAGCAATGCTTAAATTTACGAAAAATCTGACGGTTATTTATAAGATTTATAATACATACATTTGTTTAAATAATTTTTTATGATGAAAGACTTATTAATTGAAGTAGAAGAAAATGTTTTTAGCTTTTTAAATGCGAAGTTAAAAGGAAGCTATGTATATCATAATATATCGCATACACAAAGAGTTGTTGAGAAAACAAAGGAACTTATTGAAGGGCTAAAAATTGAAGGAGATGCTGCTGTAGATTTGATTATTGCCTCTTGGTTTCATGATACAGGATATACTGAGGGACCAGAGAATCATGAAGATCGAAGCGTGCAAATTGCGACTACATTTTTGAAAGAAAAATCCTTTCCAGAACCCAGAATTCAGCATATTTCAGCATTAATTATGGCAACAAAAATGGGATCTGAACCCAAAACAGATTTTGAAAAAATTATTAAAGATGCCGATTTGGCTCATATAGGAAGTAAGAGTTTCGACGAAGAGTCTGAGCTTTTGAGAAAAGAATGGGATTTAACAAAGGGAAAAAAATTAACAGCCTCTGAATGGGTGGATGTAAATATAGAATTCTTCACCAAAAAACATAAATTTTATAGCGATTTCGCTATTAAAAATTGGTCTAAAAGAAAAAATAAAAATTTAGCAACGCTATTAAAACAAAAAAATAAAATTAACCAAGAGAATAAGAAGTTTCATCACAAGCAAGAAGTTTTTAAATTAAAAAAAGTAAAAGGCGATGTGCCAGAACGAGGTGTAGAAACCATGTTTAGAGTGGCACTTAGGAACCACATGACATTAAGTGATATTGCAGATACCAAAGCCAATATTCTTCTTTCTGTGAATGCCATTATTGTGTCGTTGGCGCTATCTAACCTATTGCCAAAGCTAGATAATCCTTCAAATTCACATTTATTAATACCCACAATTATCTTTATTATTTTTACGGTT
>CAJWAC010000039.1 GCA_913020555.1 uncultured Polaribacter sp.
TTATCTCTTCTTTTTAACAAGTATTGTTTCTTTTTCTCAATCTGAATCTGACAATAATATAAAAACTATTACCGGCTTTGTATACTTTGAAAGCAAACCTTTATCTTCAGTAAATATATCACTTACAAGTAATCAAAAAAAAGGTACAACAACCAATGATAAAGGTTTTTTTAAAATCAAAGCAAAAGTTGGTGAAATTTTAATATTTAATTATTTGGGTCTTAAACCACTTAAAATTTACATAGAAGATATTACAACTATTTTAAACGTAAATATGAAAGTAGATGATAATTTACTAGATGAGTTTAACATAAAAGTCAAATCTAAGGTTAAAAGATACAATCGAGAAGACAATATTAATGAAATACTTCAATTAGGTAGGAATAACATTAACGTAAAGTCTTCTGGTTTTGGTGTTAAATATATTAATGGTAAAGATTTAAGTCCTGCTGCATTCAATGTAATTAGAGCAATTCAAGGAAAAGTCTCTGGTGTAAGGGTTAAAAGAAATAGATTTGGAGAAGAACAAATATTTTTAAGACCATCAGGATCTATTCAATCTAACAATAAACCTGTTTTATGGGATATTGATGGTGCAATAACTGATATTACCCCACAATTTGAGGTAAGTCAAATAGCCCATATAGCAGTATTAAGTTCTTTAGGTGCTACAAATTCTTATGGTGAAGCTGGTGCGGCTGGTGTAATTATTATTAGCACTAAATCTGATCCAAGAAGGCGTAAAAAAGGTTCTAAAGAAAATAACGCCTACACAAACAAAGAGTTTTATCAGAATGATGCTAATAATTATGAATATATTGAAGTAGGGAAACCTGATTATCTCACTCAGTACGATGGTATTTTAACTTCTAAAAATGCTTACATAAAATACAGAAATGAATACGATTTAAATTATTACAAAAATAACTTTCATTTTAAAATCATTACTCTCTTTCAAAAACAGTATAACGAGAAAAGTCTGATTTTGAAAATAATGAATGATTTTGAAAAATTTGCGGAAAATAATATTGAAGACTTAAAAACAATAGCTTTTAAATATCAAGAATTAAACGAAGGTAGAAAAGCAATAAATATTTATAAAAAAATTGCCAAACTAAGACCTAATCACGCTCAGTCCTACAGAGATTTAGCAAATAGTTATTTAGAACTTAAAAACTACAAAAATGCTTGGAAAATTTATAAATATTATTTTCTAAAAGGTCTTAAAATCGATAAAAATGATATTGGTGATATTCTAAATTCTGAAATGATTTATACATATTTACAAAGAAAAAAAGATACTTCATTTACAGAAGCTTTAAAAATGTTTGATACTGATAAAGTCATACAAAGTGATGTTAGATTTGTTTTTGAATGGAATACATCTGAAGCAGAATTCATTTGGGAGTTTGTAAATTCAAATAAGCAAGTATATAGAGTAGAAAACTCTTTGAATACAAATAGTGATTTAATTTTAGATCAGAAATTAAAGGGATATACATCTAAAGAATTTATGATAGAAAAGATAGAAAATAGTCCTTGGTTAGTAAATCTTACTTATTTGGGAAATAAACAATATAAGTCTACTATTCTGAAACTAACCACCTACTATAATTGGGGTAAACCAAATCAATCTAAAAAAATTAAAGTTTTTGAATTAAATATCAAGAATTTAAAAATACAATTGGATAAAATTTCTTTTTAAACTTAAACCCTCACATTTTTTTTAAAAATATACAAATTGTTTTTTTTATCCTCTCTAAAAACAAAGATAAAAGAAGCTTTAAAAAGGTTGTTTTCAAAAATAAAAGTATAAAAGTATTTGAAGGTTTACTTTTAAAAACAAAACTTGCAGTACTGGATTGAGATGTTAAATCTAATAAGCATCCACATCAATAATAAAGCGAATAGGTCTAAAATTCTTCACCGCTTCAAATGTATTTTTAATCTTAGAAACTTGATTTTTTGTTTTTACCAAATTTTGTTTTGGAGGAATTTTAATAACTATATTTTTTATGTATTGATTTCTAATTCTAGCAATTGCAGGCGCCGTAGGCCCTAAAACATTTTCTCCAAAAGAACTATATAAAGCCTTAAATAACCAATTGACTCCGCTATCTACTTTATTATAATCTCTATGTTTTAGTGTAATTTTTATCAACCTAAAATAAGGTGGATATTTATATTGCCAACGCTCTTGTAATTGTTCCTTATACATTGTTTTGTAATCTGTAATTGAAACTTGCTGTAATATTTGATGGTAAGGATTATACGTTTGAATGGCTACATTACCTTGCTTTTTACTTCTACCAGATCTACCAGAAACTTGCACCATCATTTGATAAGCCCTTTCATGCGCTCTAAAATCTGGGAAATTTAACATTGTATCAGCATTTAAAATTCCTACTAAAGAAACATTTTCAAAATCTAAACCTTTAGACAGCATTTGCGTACCCACTAAAATATCAATTTCTCGAGCTTCAAAAGCACCTATTATTTTTTGATAACCAAATTTACCACGAGTTGTGTCTAAATCCATTCTACCAATTTTAAAATCAGGAAACAACTCTTTTAGTTCTAATTCTATTTGTTCCGTTCCAAAACCTTTGGTATCTAAAGTATTGCTTCCACAAGCCGCACAAGAGTTTGGCATTGCTCGTAAATAATTGCAATAATGACAACGTAACTCATTTTTAAATTTGTGATAGGTTAAAGAAACATCACAATTTGGGCATTGAGGAGAAACACCACAGGTTTTACATTCTACAATTGGTGAATAGCCTCGTCTATTTTGAAATAAAATAATTTGTTCTTTTTCATCTAAGGCTTCCTGAATCAGTTTAAGTAATCTATCAGAAAAATGGCCTTTCATCTCTTTTTTTCTGTGCTTTTCTTTTACGTCTATCAACTCAATGTTTGGAAGTTGAACGTTTCCAAAACGTCTATTTAATTCCACAAAACCATATTTATTTTGTTGTGCATTAAAATAACTTTCTAAAGATGGAGTTGCAGAACCTAATACTATTTTTGCTTGATGTATTTTTGCCAAAACAATAGCTGCATCTCTAGCATTGTATCTTGGTGAAGGTTCAAATTGCTTGTATGAAGTTTCGTGCTCTTCATCAACCACAATTAAACCTAAATTTGAAAAAGGTAGAAAAATGGAAGACCTTGCTCCTAAAATAATTTGTGATTTTGTTTTATTCTCTAATACGTTATTCCAGACTTCTACTCTTTCATTCATTGAGTATTTGGAATGAAATACAGAAATTTGATCACCAAAATAAAACTGTAAACGGGTAATAATTTGAGTTGTTAATGCTATTTCTGGTAATAAGAATAAGACCTGTTTACCCGCATCTAAAACCTCTTGAATTAATTTTGTGTACACCTCGGTTTTACCAGAGCTTGTAATTCCATGTAAAAGTGTTACATCCCTATTTTTAAAAGTTTCTTTGATTTCATAAAGAGCCTTTTCTTGAAATTCATTTAAAGATTTAAGTGCATTTGTTTCTCCATTAAAATTGATTCTATCTGTTTGAATGTGATAAAATTCAAAAATATTTTTATCTACCAAAGATTTTAAAATGGATGAAGAAACATTTGCTTTAGTTTCTAAGTCCTTTGTTTTAACTGGTTTTTTAGTTGATGTTAATTGAAAGAACGATAATATTGCATCTTTTTGCTTTTTTGCTCTGGATAATTTTTCTAATAAATTATTCAAACCTTTATCAGAATTATACTTTTTATTTAAACGAACATATTTTACCAATTTTGGTTTATACGTTTCGTAGATCTGTTCTTTAATATAAATGGCTGATTTTTTAATCAATTCATTTACAATTGGCATCACTTTTTTCTTATCTAAAATAGCTACAATTTGATGAATCGTTAATTGTGATTGATGTTGTAAAGCCTCAAAAATTAAAAATTCATTGTCCGCTAAAATATCTTCATTGGAAAAAGCTTCATTTTTATAAACTATGGTTTCGCTTTCTAATAAAAATGCAGATGGTAATGCAGCTCTATAAACATCTCCTAAAGCACACATATAATAATCTGCAATCCATTGCCAATGTTTCAACTGCGTTGAATTTACTATCGGAGTTTCATCTAAAATTTGATGAATCTCTTTTGCTTCATATAAAGTTGGTGCATTTTGATGAATTTTAAAAACTAAACCTGTATATATTTTTGACTTTCCAAAAGAAACAGCAACGCGCATTCCCTTTTGCAGAAAGTTAGCTTCTTCATTAGTAACAGAATACGTAAAAGTTTTCTGAATAGGAATGGGTAATATGACGTCTATAAATGGAATAATTATGTTTTTTAGAGAACACTCAAAACTACATAAAATTCACTACATTGTATTCATAAATTTATAAACAAAATGACATCAGAAGAATGGAAAAATAAAGGGAGTTTCGTAAATATTTTCAATAGAAATATTTTTGTAATAGATTCTAATAAAAATAATTCAAAATTAATTTCTTCTACAGATAATAACTCTAATTCTCAAGAAACTCTTGTGATACTGCATGGTTACCCAACTTCCTCCTTCGATTATCATAAAGTTTTAGAAAAGCTTTCTGAAAAATATAGAGTTATTATTCATGATCATTTAGGTTTTGGATTTTCTGACAAACCTTTAGATTATTCTTATTCTTTAATAGAACAAGCCGATTTGGCATTACAACTTTGGAATCAAATGGGCTTAAAAAAAGTAACTCTTCTAGCTCATGATTATGGTACTTCTGTTGCCACAGAAATTTTAGTAAGACACAATAAAAGGCTACTTAATTTACAAATAAATAAATTGATTTTATGCAATGGTTCTATTCATATAGAGCATTCTAAATTAAGAATTATTCAAAAATTATTAAAAAGTAAAATTACAGGTAAGTGGATTGCAAAACTAACCAATTACTCGATTTTTAAAAAAAATATGGGTAATATTTATTTTGATAAAACAAAAGTAACTGACCAAGAATTGAAAGAAATGTGGTTTCAATTAGAAAATAATGAAGGCAGAAAAGTAATTCATCAGTTAACAAACTATATTAATGAACGTTATTATTTTTGGCATAGGTGGATTGGGGCTTTAAAAGAAACAAAGATTCCAACAAGAATTGTTTGGGCAAAAAATGATCCAATTGCAGTGCCTATAATTGCGGAATTATTACATAAAGAAATTCAAAACAATGAACTAATATGGATGGAAAATTGTGGGCATTTTTTAATGTTAGAAAAGCCTAAAGCATGGACTAAACTAGTGTTACAATAATTATTATAATAAAGATATTAAATTTTTGATATACTGTAAGAAGGTCATTTTAAATATGAAATATAAAGTAATTCTATATCTCTTCTGTTTAAAAGTTTGTTAAAGAATCAATTACTTTTAAATAAATACTATTTTAAATATTTAGATGTTAATGACTTCATTTTTAAAATCACAAAAATTAATTATCACTCTCAAAATCTTTACTATTAGACTTTAGTTTTCGAGAACCCTCGTATAATTCGTATTTAACAAACTTACAATCTAAATCTCCATTTTTCATTGCTATTCTTTTGGAAGTTCTCAAACCAACAGATTTTAATGCGTCAGTATCTGAAGTAATCAACCAAGCAATAGAACCAGGATAATTGTGCTTTAAAGTGTCACCTATTTTTTTATAAAACTCCTGAACATCTATATTTAAACGTTCTCCATAAGGTGGATTAAATAAAATAGTAGTATTACCAAAAACTTCTTTTGTAGAATTAAAAAAATTCACATGATGTACACCAATGAATTCTTCTAAATTAGCAGAAATAATATTCGCTTTTGCTTTTTGAACAGCTGAAGGCGCTTTGTCAAAACCCATAATTTTAAAATGAGAAGAACGTATTTTCTTTAATAAAGCATCTTGGATTGTAAAATATAAATCCTCATCATAATCTTTCCAATTTTCAAAAGCAAATAATTTTCTGTTGATATTTGCTGGAATATTGTTAGCAATCATGGCTGCTTCAATTAAAATTGTTCCTGAACCACACATTGGGTCAATAAAATTTTCATCACCTGTATAACCAGAGAGTAAAACCATACCTGCTGCTAAAACTTCGTTAATTGGTGCAATATTAGTTGCGGTTCTATAACCACGTTTATGTAATGAATCTCCCGAAGAATCTAAAGAAACAGTTAACCATTCTTTTTGAATGTGAATATGAATCTTTACATCAGGATATTTTAAATCTACATTTGGTCTTTTATGATATTTGTGTCTAAAATAATCTGCTACTGCATCTTTAGACTTTAGAGCAATATAATGTGAATTAGACGTGAAATTTTTAGAATTAACAACTGCACCAATAGCAAAAGTACCATCTGCATCTAAAAAGTTTTCCCATTTTATTTTTTGAATAGCTTCATATAAATCCTCTTCGTCATAAACTTTACAAACTTTAATAGGTTTTAAAATTCGCACTGCAGTTCTTAAAGCAATGTTTGCTTTATACATAAAACCTTTATCCCCTCTAAAAGAAACACTTCTTACAGCTTCTTTTACGTCTTGGGCTCCTAATTTTTTAAGCTCGTTTGCCAAAACACCTTCCAAACCAAAAAGTGTGGTTGCTGTCATTTTAAAATCTCTATTCATACTCATATAATTGGTCGCAAAAGTACATTTTAAAAAAGGATATTTCAGAAATACTGAATTTCATTTTTTCTAAAGTAAGATTTAGTTACTTTTACGGACTTATTAAAGATATGGAAAAAAGCGATTGGTTTACGAGTTGGTTTAATACTTCTTACTATCATACTTTGTATAAGGATAGAAATGATGAAGATGCACAGTTATTCATGAAAAATATAACTTCATTTTTAAATTTACCAAAAACTAGCCATATTTTAGATTTACCTTGTGGTAAAGGACGCCACGCCATATTTTTAAATTCTTTAGGTTATAAAGTAACTGGTGGAGATTTAGCTAAGAATAGTATAAAACTGGCGAAACAATTCGAGAACCATACTTTAAAATTTAAAGTACATGATATGCGTAATTCTTTTGACAATTCTTATAATGCCGTTTTCAACTTATTTACAAGTTTTGGTTATTTTGATGATGACAATGATGATATTCAAGTTCTAAAGAACATAAAAAACGGATTGAATAAAGATGGTTCCTTTGTTTTTGATTTTTTAAATGCTGAAAAAGTAAAACTGACTTTAGTTGAGGAAGAAATTAAAACTGTAGATGATATTACTTTCCATATTAAAAGAGAAATTAAAAATGGATTTATATTAAAACATATTTCTTTTTTTGCTGATAAAAAACAACATTCTTATACTGAAAAAGTAAAATATTTAGATTTAGATAAAATGACTTCTTATCTAAATAAAGTGGGTTTTACTATAGTCAATATTTTTGGTGACTACAATTTGAAGGGATTCAAGGCTAAAACTTCTGATAGATTAATTTTGGTTGCAAAATGAGTTATATATTATTAATATTATCCGTTTTTGTTGGTTCTATTTTAGTTTTTATATTAAAACCTCAAAAAAAAATAGTGCACTTATTGTTAGCTTTTAGTGGTGCTTACTTACTTTCAGTAACTATTTTACACTTATTACCAGAAATTTATCAAGAAACAAATAACTATAAAAGGGTTGGTATATTTATTTTGATCGGAATAATGTTTCAGTCTGTTTTAGAATTCTTTTCTAACGGCGCTGAACATGGTCATATGCATGTAGATTCAGATGAATCTAAATTTCCTATTTTAATCTTTATTAGTTTATGTTTTCATGCTTTTTCTGAAGGTTTACCAATTCATAAAGTCGATGACAACCTGCTTTGGGCAATTGTTGTGCATAAAATTCCAATTGCTATTGTATTAACTACCTTTTTAATTCATGCCAAATATTCAAAAAAAATGGTATTTGCATTTTTACTGACCTTCGCTCTAATGAGTCCTTTAGGGCTTCTTTTAGGGGATAAAATTTTATTTTTCACAACATATTCTACAGAAATGACTGCTTTTATAGTAGGCGTATTTCTTCATATTTCTACAATCATTCTTTTTGAAAGTACAGAAAATCATAAGTTTAATTTGCAAAAGTTCGGTGCAATATTTCTTGGTATCATAATAACAGTACTTACTCTTTAACTTTATCTACAGACTCCTATTTAAGTTAAAATACCAATAGTTTAAAAATTAAATATTTTCATCCTAAGAACTGTAAAAAAGTCTATTATATTTTGAACTGAAATTTTAAATATTGATGTTTTTAGTTAAACCTACTATTGATTAGAAAAATCGATTTTAATTCCCAACCTCATTGATAAATTTAATACGCATTAAACGCAATTCTTCTTCGTCATAATCTCCATCAAACTCTTCTAGAGCAGTTTCAATATTATCAGTTTCAGCCTCCATAAAATACTCATGAATATCTTCTTGTTGGTCTTCATCTAACAAATCATCAAGTGCGTAATCAATATTAATTTTAGTTCCAGAGTAAATAATACTCTCCATCTCTTTAATCAAATCACTCATTTCTAATCCTTTGGATTTAGCAATATCATCTAAAGGCAATTTTTTATCCGTATTTTGAATTATAAAAAGTTTTAATCCAGAATTAACCCCAGTACTTTTTACAATTAAGTCATCAGGTCTCAAAATATCATTTTCATCTACATACAAACTTATTAACTTGACAAAATCCTTTCCAAATTTTCTTGCCTTACCCTCGCCTACTCCATGCACTTTGGCCAATTCATCTGTAGTAATTGGATACTTTAAAGCCATATCATCTATAGAAGGATCTTGAAAAACTGCAAAAGGCGGAACACCAAGTTTCACTGCTACTTTCTTTCTTAAATCTTTAAGTAATTTAACTAGCTTTGCATCAGCTGCTGCTCCGGAAGATTTAGAATTTATAATAATAGAATTATCATCATTCTCATAATAAGAATGATCTTCTGTCATCATAAAAGAAGTTGGATTATCTAAATATTCTCTACCTAAATCTGTTAATTTTACAACGCCATATTGTTCTATTTCTTTTTTGATAAAATTAACCACCAAAACTTGACGGATTAACGCCATCCAATAAGGAGCTGATTTATCTTTACCAATACCAAAAAATGGCTGTAAATGTGTTTTATGTGAAGTTAATAAAGCATTTTCTTTACCAACTAAGGTGTTAACAACTTCTTTAGCTTTATATTTTTGCAATGTATCTTTTACAACTTGTAAAAGTTTAACAACATTTTCTTTAGCCTCATGCTTTTTCTTAGGATTTCTTGAATTGTCATCCATATCAGCTCCTTTTCCATTTATTTCGTCAAAATCTTCGCCAAAATAATGTAATAAATATTTACGCCTATTCATTGAGGTTTCAGCATAACCAACAACTTCTTGAAGTAAAGCGTGACCTATTTCTTGTTCAGCTATAGGTTTACTTGCCATAAATTTCTCTAACTTCTCAATATCTTTATAAGCATAAAAGGCCAAACAATATCCTTCTCCATCATCTCTTCCTGCTCTACCTGTTTCTTGATAATAACTTTCTAAACTCTTTGGAATATCGTGATGAATTACAAAACGAACATCTGGTTTGTCTATTCCCATTCCAAAAGCAATTGTTGCAACAACAATATCACAATCTTCCATCAAAAACATATCCTGATGCTTTACTCTTGTTTTGGCGTCTAAACCTGCATGATAAGGAACAGCTTTAAAACCATTAACCTGCAAAACTTGTGCAACTTCTTCTACTTTCTTTCTACTTAGACAATAAATAATTCCAGACTTACCTTCTCGTTGTTTCACAAATCGAATAATATCTTTATCTACTTCTTTAGTTTTAGGTCTTACTTCATAAAATAAATTGGCTCTATTAAATGAAGCTTTGAATCTATTTGCATCGGTAATTCCAAGAGTTTTTAAAATATCTTCTTGAACTTTTTCTGTTGCTGTAGCTGTTAAACAGATAACTGGCACATTATCAATAGCCCTTATTATATGTTTTAAATTCCTATATTCAGGTCTAAAATCATGCCCCCATTCAGAGATACAATGCGCCTCATCTATTGCAACAAAAGAAATTTTTTGGGTTCTTAAAAAAGTAACATATTCTTCTTTAATTAAAGATTCTGGAGCAACATATAAAAGTTTTGTAATTCCATTTGAAATATCTTCTTTAACTTGAGCTACTTCAGTCTTATTTAATGATGAATTTAATACATGCGCAACTCCATTATTTTCGGAGATTCCTCTAATAGCATCAACTTGATTTTTCATTAATGCAATTAAAGGCGATACTACAATTGCAGTACCTTCTTTCATTAGAGCTGGCAGTTGATAACAGAGAGATTTCCCTCCGCCAGTCGGCATTATTACAAAAGTATTGTTTTTGTTTACAATACTTTTTATCACTTCTTCTTGCAATCCTTTAAACTTGTTAAAGCCAAAAAATTTTTTCAGAGGACCATGTAAATCCATATAAATATTAATTTAAAGAAAAGAAAACCAATTACCATATAGTTTGATGAAACCTATTTTTATAGTAAATTTGCTTGTTTTATATATCTAAAGATATAACTTTTTTTTATTCTGATAAAAACATAACTGTTGAAAGATAATTCATTTATTATTGCAAACGCAAAAGAAACCATTATAGCCGAAAGTAAAGCTATTGCTAAGTTAGCAGATTTTATAGATTCAGACTTTGAAAATGCTGTAACTCATATCCATAATTTTAAAGGTAGAGTGATATTTACTGGTATTGGAAAAAGTGCAAATATTGCTACAAAAATAGTAGCTACTTTTAATTCTACAGGAACTCCGGCAGTTTTTATGCATGCTGCGGATGCTATACATGGAGATTTAGGAAATGTTTTAGAAGATGATGTGGTTATTTGTATTTCTAAAAGTGGTAATACACCTGAAATAAAAGTTTTAGTTCCTTTAATAAAAAATTATGGAAATAAAATAATTGCAATAACTGGAAACTTAGACTCATTTTTAGGAAAAAATGCAGACTTTACTTTAAATACTTTTGTAGAAAAAGAGGCTTGCCCTAATAATTTGGCACCAACAACAAGCACAACTGCTCAACTAGTTATGGGAGATGCTTTGGCAATTTGTTTATTGAAATTAAAAGGTTTCACTAGCAAAGATTTTGCAAAATATCATCCAGGAGGAGCGTTAGGTAAAAGATTGTACTTAAGAGTCTCAGATTTAATCGAAAACAATGAATTACCTCAAGTTACAAAAGATGACAGCATTGCCAAGGTTATCATAGAAATGTCTGAAAAACGTTTGGGAGTTACAGCTGTAACCAATAACAACAAAATAGTTGGAATAATTACCGATGGCGATATTAGAAGGATGTTAGCAAAAAGTACAGATATCAATAAATTTACGGCTAAAGAAATTATGAGTAAAAATCCAAGAACTATTCATAAAGATGCCATGGCTATTGAAGCTTTAGAATCCTTAGAAAATAATAATATAACTCAAATTTTGGCAGTAGATGATTCAAATAATTACTCAGGAGTTGTACATTTACATGATTTAATTAAAGAAGGAATTTTTTAATGGCAAAACAACAAAAAGAAATGTCTTTTTTAGGACATTTAGAAGAATTAAGATGGCATTTAGTAAGAAGTGCGGCTGCTGTATTTATTTTAGCTATATTTTTTTTTATTTTCTCTGAAGAAGTTTATAATAACTTTTTACTTGCTCATATAAAACCAGACTTTATCACTTATCAACTATTTTGTGATTTTTTTAATCTATTTGGTATAGATAGTGATTTTTGTAATATTACTTTTGCTGATAAAAAATTACAAAGTATTAAAGTTATTTCTCAGTTAATGAATTCAATATGGTCTTCATTAATTTTAGGAATAATTGTTGCTTTCCCATATTTATTATGGGAGATTTGGAGGTTTGTATCACCTGGATTAACCAAAAAAGAAATTAAAAAATCTAGAGGATTTATATTTATTGCTTCCATTTTGTTTTTTATTGGAGTATTATTTAGTTTTTATGTGATTGCACCAATATCTATAAATTTCTTATACAACTATCAAATAACAGATGCTATTGAAAATAACTTTACCTTAGAGTCTCATATTGGTTTGGTTACAAATATGTTACTTGGAGTTTCTATTTTATTTGAATTGCCGGTATTAATTTATTTCTTAGCAAAAATTGGATTAATTACACCAGAATTCTTAAAACGTTATAGAAAGCATGCGTTAGTAGTTGTATTAATTTTAGCAGCAATTATTACGCCTCCAGATGTTGCCAGTCAAGTTATAGTTGCTATTCCAATATTAATTCTTTATGAAATAGGAATTATAGTAGCAAGAAGAGTTATCAAAAAACAAGAAAAGAATGCCTACAAAAGTTAAAGAATTTAATGAATATCGTTCTAAAATGAATGAAAAAATCTTAGCTTCAGATAATAAAGTTATTAAGAGAATTTTTAATCTAGATACAAATGCGTTTAAAGAGGGCCATCTTCCTGTAAAAACTAAAGAATTATTGGGTTTAGTGGCCTCAGCTGTTTTAAGATGTGATGATTGCGTTCAATATCACTTGGAATCTGCCATGAAAAATGGAGTTACTAAAGACGAAATGATGGAGACAATGTCTATTGCAAATTTAATTGGCGGAACAATTGTGATTCCACATTTAAGGAAAGCGCTAGAATATTGGGAACTTCTTGAAGATGATAATAATGCTTAGTAACTAAATTGTTTAGGAATGTTTTAAGATTTTTTTTAATTTTATTAGATACTTTTACAAGACTAAACAATTTCACAATTACTTATTTTTGAAAATATGATTTTAAAAGCGGAGAATATTCAAAAAATATATGGAAAAAGGAAAGTTGTAAAAGGCATTTCTTTAGAAGTACAACAAGGTGAGATTATTGGTCTTTTAGGACCAAATGGAGCTGGAAAAACCACATCATTTTATATGATTGTTGGTATGGTAAAACCCAATGAAGGTCATATATATTTGAATGATCAAGAAATAACCAACGACGCCATGTATAAACGAGCGAAAAAAGGAATTGGTTATTTAGCTCAAGAGGCATCTGTATTCCGTAAACTTTCTGTTGAAGATAATATTATGTCTGTTTTACAATTTACAGGATTATCAAAAAAGGAACAGAAAATAAAATTAGAGTCTTTAATTGAAGAATTTAACATAGGCCACGTAAGAAAAAATAGAGGAGATTTACTTTCGGGAGGTGAAAGGCGTAGAACCGAAATTGCCCGTTGTTTAGCTTCTGATCCAAATTTCATTTTACTAGATGAACCTTTTGCTGGAGTAGATCCGATTGCTGTTGAGGATATTCAAAGTATTGTAGCTCAATTAAAAAACAAAAATATTGGTATTTTAATAACAGATCATGATGTACAAGCTACTCTAGCTATTACAGATAAAACTTATTTAATGTATAATGGAAGTATCCTAAAAGAAGGAACTCCGGAAGAATTAGCTGCCGATGAAATGGTTCGCAAAGTATACTTAGGTCAAGATTTTGAATTAAAAAAGAAAAAGATTTTTACAAATTAAAGCAATTCGCTTCAAAAACATATTTTCACACCAAATAAAAATACTAAATATTTTTGTCCTTTATTGATGTATGAAATCGGAAACAAACGCCCTTTTTTCCATCCTTTTTATTTTCTAGATGAATTTCACCACCTAACCTTTTTATAATTGATTTTACAGTGGCTAAACCTATTCCTGTATTTTGGTTATTAGAATCCTCTAGCGTTTCAAACATATTAAAGACTTTATCCCAATATTTTTCTTTTATTCCAGGGCCGTTATCTTTATAAATAAAATGATAATAATTTTCATCCTTTACAAAATCAATGTGAATTTGTACCTTTTCCTCATCAGAATATTTTCTTGAGTTTGAAATTAAATTTTGAAAAATCTGGACAAAACCTATTTTAGAGCTATTTATGGTTACATCTAAATCCTCAGAATTTAAGAATATTTTACCCTCAAAATCTATATTTGTTATAATACTATCTAAAATATTTTTAATGTTAAAGCTTTCATAAACAATGTTTTCTGTATTTATCTTTGAATATTCTAGTATTTCATCAACTAAAGATCCCATATAAATCATTCTACTAGAAATCAGATTAACATAATTCTCAGCCGCTGTTTCTTTAAATAAATTTGTATGATCACTTTTTAAAACATCTAACAAAAAATTAACTCCACTAATAGGTGATTTTAAATCATGTGCCAACCTGTAAGCAAAATCATTTAATTGTTCATTTAACTGAATAACTTTGGTATTAGTTTTTTCTAATTCTAAGTTCTTCTTTCTCAATTCTAATAAACTGACCACCTGTTTTGCTAGTAACTTTAAACTCTCTTTTTGTTGGTTATCTAATTTTCGCGGTTTATTATCAATTACACATAAAGTGCCAAGTGGTTGTCCTTCTGATGTATTCAAAGGAGCACCAGCGTAAAAAATAACATTTGGATCATTGATAGTTAAAGGGTTATCAAAAAAGCGTTCGTCTTTGGTTGCATCTTCCACGACAAAAATTTCATCTGGATTTAATATACTGTGCGCACAAAAAGCAAATTCTCTTGGGGTATGTCTAGCTCCTAATCCATAATTTGACTTAAACCACTGCCTTTCTTCGTCTATTAAAGAAATTAAAGCAATTGGTGTATTACAAATCGCTGAAGCTATTTTTGCTAGAGCATCATAATCCTCTTCTGGAAGTGTATCAAGAATTTTGTATGAATCTAAAATTCGTAACCGTTCTTCTTCATTTTGAGGGATAATTGCAGACTTCATTATTACTTAATTTTAGGAGTTAAATTTTGAATTATTGATAAAATAATATAGATAATAATAATAATCGGAATTGAAATGTAATATAATGAAAAAACAAGGATTATACAACTAATTAAAAAAAGATATATAATAAAGTTATTTTTCAATGAATAATCTTTAAACTTAAGAGAAAATAATGGAATTTCTGCATTCATTAAATATGTTAGCGCAAGGGTAATTATAATTAAAAAATAATTATTACCAACCAAATCGTTCACTAAATCTAAATTATTATCTGCATTTTCAAGAATTATTGGCAAAGAAATAACAAACAAACACATGGCTGGTGTTGGTAAACCTATAAATGAATCTGATTGTCTGGTATCTAAATTAAATTTAGCCAATCTGTAACAAGCTCCTAAGGTTAAAACTAATCCAATTAAATGAAGATGAAAGAAAGATGAGAGTTTATACAAATAATCAATTCCGGGTTCATTATACAAATTTAATTCCATTAATTTAAACATAACAATTCCAGGAACAACACCGCTTGTAACCATATCAGCCAACGAATCTAGTTGTTTACCTAACTCACCAGATACTTTTAATAAACGAGCTAAAAAACCATCTAAAAAATCCAAAAATATCCCACAAACCACAAAAAGAGCCGCGAATCTAAAATTACTATTTACAGCAAAAATAGTTGCAATTATACCACAAAATAAGTTTCCTAAAGTAAATAAATTAGGAATATGTTTTTTCATTTTCTCATTATTTTAGGGCTAAAGTATGAAATCAAAATTTAGTATTTCCTGAATTATTAAATTTTTGTCATATTTGTACAAATTAAAAAAAATGCCTATTTCTTCATCTGACTTTCTACCAACAATTCCTTTTAGAAATAGTCATTTTAATACCATGTACAGACCTCTATTTATGAATGATAAAGTTAATTATTCTAGAAAAAGAATTACCACTTGGGATAATGATTTTATCGATTTAGATTTTTCTTTTGTTGGTTCAGAAACCTTAGTTTTATTAATTCACGGTTTAGAAGGCAGTTCTAAATCCAAGTACATGACATCAAGCACCATTCATTTAAATAATATTGGCTTAGATACAGTTTGTCTTAACTTAAGAGGTTGTAGCGGAGAGGATAATTTATTACTTACAACATATCACAGTGGAAAAACTGAAGACGTAGATTTTATTGTGAATCATCTTTTAGATGAATATAATTACAAAAATATTATTATTATCGGTTTTAGCTTAGGTGGTAATTTAACACTCAAATATCTAGGTGAAAAAAGTAAAAAAATTTCAAATATTGTAAAAGGTGGTGTTGCAGTTTCCGTTCCAATAGACATTGCAACTGCTGAACAAGAAATGGATAAGCTTAAAAACAGGTTATACATGGAAGTTTTCTTTAAAACAATGAAAAATAAAATTTTAGAAAAAGCGCACAAATTCCCTGAATACAAACTAGATAAAGATAAATTGTTTAAAGCAACAAAATTTAAACATTTAGAATATTTGTATACTGCACCCGTTTTTGGTTTCGAAAGTCCTGAAGACTATTGGGAAAAAGCGAGCTCTAAACCATATTTGACAAACATTAAAAGACCTACTTTACTAATAAACGCAAAAGATGACACATTTTTATCTAGAGATTGTTACCCATATCACGAAGCACAAAATTCTGAATATTTCTATTTTGAAGAAACAAATTATGGTGGGCATGTTGGTTTTATGACATCTTTTAAACCAAGTGAAAATAGATGGTTAGAGCATAGGATTGAGCGTTTTATTAAACAAAGAATTCAGATTGATTTTGTTTAAACAATATCTATCAAAAATCACAGTTATTTTAATAGGATTTAAGATATTTGTTATTTGTAAACTTTAAGCAGTTGAAAAGAAATTTTTTATTTTTTTTATTGATTTCTCCATTAATTTTTAACGCACAAACATTTAGAAATTACTCAAATGAATTTTTAAATATTGGGGTAGATGCTGCTGCTTTAGGCATGGGAAAATCTGTTGTTGCAACTACAAATAATGTAAATTCAATTTACTGGAATCCAGCTGGTTTAGTTGGCATTAAAGATATGCAAGGTTCATTGATGCACTCTTCTTATTTTGCTGGAATAGCTAATTACAATCACGCTGCATTTGCAATGCCAATTGATAACGAAAGCGCTCTTGGAATTTCTATAATTCGTTTTGGTGTTGATGATATTTTAAACACCACAGAACTTATTGATAGTGAAGGGAATATTGATTTTAATAGAATTAGTCTTTTTTCTGCAGCAGATTATGCTTTTAACATTGCTTACGCCAGAAATTTAATTTTTAAAGATGTAAAATTTGGCGTAAACGCCAAGATTGTTAGAAGAATTATTGGAGATTTTGCTTCTTCTTGGGGATTTGGTTTTGACGCAGGTATTCAATTTGAAAGAAATAATTGGAGATTTGGATTGATGGCAAGAGATATTACTACCACTTTTAATAGCTGGGCAATTGATGAAGAAGAATTCAATAAAATTAGTAATGCAATTCCTGGTCAAAATCAAGAATTACCAGAAACTACAGAAATTACAAAACCCAAATTACAATTAGGTGTTGCAAAAGAATGGAGAATTAGTCGTTTTATAAACTTACTTTCTGAAGTAAATTTAAATGTTCGTTTTGAACAAAGCAATGATATTTTTTCTTCAGAAATAGGAAGTATAGATCCTGCTCTTGGTATTCAATTAGATTATGATAAATTGGTTTATTTGCGGTTAGGCGTTGGGAATTTTCAATATATCACTGAATTCAATAACAGTAAATCTTTGTCTGTTCAGCCTAATTTTGGAGTAGGGTTTAATTATAAAGGCATTCAATTAGATTATGCATTAACCAATATTGGTAGTGTTGGCAATGCCTTATTTTCTAATATTTTTTCTATTACTTTTGATTATAGTTTCTTTAGACCATAAATTTTTATGAAAAAAAAAAACATTCTAATTTTATTTTTTTTATTGTTTATAAGAGTTTTAAGTGCACAAATAAATCTTTCTGAATCATCAGAAATCAGTATTATTACGGCAGGTCCTGGTACTGAACTTTATGAAGCTTTTGGCCATTCTGCTATTCGCATTAAAGATCCTGTTTTCAAAATAGATATCATTTATAATTATGGAATTTTCGACTATAATGCTCCTAATTTTTATGTAAACTTTACAAAAGGAAAACTATTATATAAATTGGCTAGATACAAGTTTAAATACTTTTTAACAAGTTACAAAAAAGATAAGCGCTGGGTAAAAGAACAGGTTTTAAACTTGAATCAACGACAAAAACAAGCATATTTTATCTTTTTAGAAAATAATGTTAGACCAGGAAATGAAACTTATTTTTATGATCCTTATTTTAATAATTGTGCTACAAAATTAAGAGATATTACTAAAAACGTTTTAGGTAATAAAGTTCATTTTACTGATAAAAATTATAATCAAAAACAGTCTTTTAGACAATTAATGGACAAGGAAATTCCTTGGAACACTTGGGGAAATTTTGGAATAAACTTAGCCCTAGGGAATAAGTTAGATCATATTGCCGATTATGAGGCAGCTATGTATTTACCTGATTATGTCAATGAAGTTTTCAAACACAGTACAGTTTTAGTTGATGGTAAAACTGAAAATCTAATTAAAAAGGAAGAAAAACTATTAGATTATAAAGAGCTAAAGCAAACTATTAGCACATTAAATCCACTCTTAGTTTTTTGTTTCATTTTAATCATTGGTTTATTAATTACTTATTTTGATTTCAAAAAACAGAAAAGAACAAAATGGTTTGATTTTATTTTATGCTTTGTTACAGGTATTGTGGGAATTCTTATTGTTTTTCTATGGTTTTTCACTGACCATTCAACAACGCCTAATAATTATAATATTTTGTGGGCATTTGCTCCTAATTTATTTATGAGTATTTTATTGCTTAATAAAAGACCAAAAAAATGGTTAAAAAAATACTTTATACTACTTTTAATTTTATTAGGAATTATTCCTTTATTTTGGATTAGTGGATTTCAATTATTCCCTTTAGCCTCGATACCTCTATTAATTTTGTTGTTTATTCGATATTTATTTTTATCATTGAAATTGAAATAAGTAGGAAGAAAAAGGTTAGAGTAAATTGAAGGAAAATGTAAATATTAGGTCTTTTAAAATTGAAAATTTTATTAGAAATACGGATAAAAAGTGTTAAAATCTCATGTCAAATAGCATTAAAAAAGAAAAAATATCCAACAGAATGATGAATCACTTAAAACAAGAAATAGAAATTATTCCTTTTGAAGATAAATATTCCAAATACTTTTATGATTTAAATGCAGAGTGGCTAAAAAAATATTTTTATATCGAGTCCTATGATGAAAAAGTATTAAGTAATCCCAGAGAATTTGTTTTAAACCCTGGAGGGTTCATATTTTTTGCTAAATTTAATTCAGAAATTGTGGGAGTTATTTCACTGATTAATCAAAAAACATATTTTGAATTAAGCAAGATGGCTGTATCCCCAAAATATCAAGGTCTAAAAATAGGACAAAAATTGATAGATTTTTGCATTGAGTTCGCCAAAAATAAACAATGGAAAAGTATTACATTATACTCACACAGAAGTTTAAAAGCGGCAATTAATCTTTATAAAAAAGTAGGTTTTAAAGAAATTGAAGTAGAAAAAGACGTTCATTATAAACGAGCAGATATAAAAATGCTTTTAGATTTGAATTAACTGCATTTTAAAAAGTACTCCTATTGAAAAATTAAATATAATAGGCCTATTTATTGCCCAATTGAACTGAAAGTTGATTGTGAGGTCACTTTTTCATTCAAATTATATACAAACATTGGTCTAAAATAAACTGTTTCTTCAGTATCATTAATTCCAATTGAATAACCAAAATCAATTTCTAATATAAATTTTTGAGTAAGTGCTTAACTCAGTGCCATTGCAACTGATAAAAAATGATGGTTTATTTTGTTTCCTCAAACAGATTATCGAAAACACCAAAACAATGAATTAATGATATAGATAGAAAGAGTTTGTATTTATCAAAGAATTTAAATAAATAGTTATTTTTTAATGATAAGACCAGTCCAAATTTTACTTTAGCCTAAATCAGTCCTAAACTAAAACCTAAATTTAAATTATAAGAAACTCTGAATCGCTAATTCATATCCTTTTAACCCAAAACCAAAAATTACACCTTTGGCATTTGCTGCAATATAACTGTGATGTCTAAATTCTTCTCGTGCATGAACATTAGAAATATGCAATTCTACTACAGGAGTTTCAATTCCTTTAACGGCATCTCCAATACCTATTGAAGTATGCGTGTAAGCAGCGGCATTTAGTATAATACCATCATAAGTAAAACCAACTTCGTGTAGTTTATCTATAATTTCTCCTTCTATATTTGATTGAAAATAAGATAATTCGAGATCATTGAAATTACCTTGAAGTTTTTTAAAATAATCTTCAAAAGTCTCTGAACCATATATTTGTGGTTCTCTTTTTCCAAGTAAGTTTAAATTTGGGCCGTTTATTACGATTATTTTCATGCAGCTAAAATAAGGTTATTTTAATAAAAATAGGGAAGTTTAAACTTCCCTATTCATAAAATTCCTCCTATTTTGTTAAAATCTATATCCTAAAGAAAATGAAAAAACAGTATTATTAATTTTATTAGCATCTCCATCTTCATTATTAATATTTGACAATCCAAGATTATATCTTGCTCCAATAATTATATTTTCAGATACATCGTAAGAAGCCCCAAAATTTAATCCAAAATCAATAGATTTTACAGAATCTTTAAAATCTTGATCAGAAGTTTCCGATTCACCATTAAAAGTTTCTTTAATTTCTGAGTTGGCAGACAATAAAAACCCTATTTGAGGTCCAACTTCTAATCCAAATTTATTAAATATAGCATACCTAAACATTAGTGGAATATTTAAATAGTTCATTTTATTGGTTTGTTCAAAACTAAATTCATCAATTGATTGTTTAATTCTAAATCCTTGAGCAGAAAATAATAACTCAGGTTGAAAAATAAATTTTTCTGATAAACTAATTTCGGCAAATGCTCCAAAATTATAACCTACTTTACCATCTGTTCCCATCCCATCCTCAATTTCTATTGAAACATTTGACAAATTCAATCCAGCTTTAGCTCCAAATTTAACATCTTGGGCATAAACATTTCCTAATTCTAAAATTACTATTACAGCAATAAATAACACTCTTTTCATAATTATAATTAATTTAATTTTTATTTAAATTACTTTTACAAATAGTATGCCATAAAATATTAAAACAAAAGTATAGTGATATTTTTATCTCATAATTTATGATAATACCATTAACCGAAGTCTGGAATACATTAATTTTACAAAAACAGAATAATGAAATGGATAAATGCTATTAAGGATTTTCAACTGTATTTAAAAATTGAAAGAGGTTTATCTCAAAATACTATAGACAGTTACACTAGAGATTTAGAGAAACTTTTGCTATTTTTAGAACGAAATGAAATCAGTATTTCTCCCATTT
>CAJWAC010000040.1 GCA_913020555.1 uncultured Polaribacter sp.
TGCCTTCAAACCAATCATCTGTGTAATAAAAAGTATTTCTTGTTACAAATTCTGGTACTCTAAAAACAGAACTTCCACTACTTACATTTTGATACATTACAGTATTATCCAAAGCAAATTTCCAGAGTTTAAACTCCTTATTTACTTTCAACTTTAAATATATAATTTGATTATCAAATTGTTGAGGTGTATTGTCCGTACCGAAATAAGTATAATTATCGATATTCGTAAAATTTAAATCCGTATTTATCCATTTAGAATTAAATGAGAAACCTAAATTTCTAGTATTTATATTGCTAAATGTATCATTTTGCCAATTATAATCATCATAACCACTTTGATGCAAAAGCGTATTAAAATTTGGTAATTTAGAACTGATGAGTAAACTTCCTTTCAAACTAAAAACACTATCTTTTTTATATAATGCCTCTCCTTTCAAATAATTCCCAGCCAATCTTCCAGAGCCTGGAGTTAAAGAAGCATCAGCATTTAACTGAAAATTTTTAATTTTAGCATTCCAGTCAGCACCAAAGGAAATTGCATTTCCTTCCAATCTTAATTTATTTATGTTTTCATCACTATTTAAAATAGTATCATAACCATAGGAATAACTTGTAAAATTAACTTTAGCTTTAAACTTTCCTAAAACATATTTGGAGTTGAATTCTAAATTCACTTCGTTATTCGTAATTTTACTTTCAGCAGTATTGTTTGTTCCTGAAATTGAATTTGAAGCCCCAAAAATGTCAGTTGTCTTGGTCGGTTGCTCAAATCTATAACTCTTATTTTCATTAGTAAAAATATGCCCGACTTTTAAGTTGCTAAAATCTTTGTTATTCAAAGTGTCTTTGCTAGCAATTAACTTATAACTGTGTTCTAAATAAACTCTAGTGCCATCAAACTGACTTTCTGCGTCTGTCAAATTCACATCAAATCTAGATCTTTGATCAAAATTTTCATCTTCATTAATAAAATTTTCAAGCATTTCTGGGGTTAACCCCCCACTTTCTTGATGAAAGAAATCTTGAGAAGCAAAGTGCCCTCTTATTTCATATTGATTTTTTTTAGTCTTATAATTAAAAGTTCCTCTAAAATTACCATTACTAACCAAAGCTCTTCTGTAAGCTCCTAAAGATCGTAAACCCTTGTAAAACATAGATGCGTTAAATCTTTCAGAGAAATTAAGTGTAAAAAGAGCATCTACAACTTGCCCCTGCTGCAAACCAGTTCTGTACAAAATTTCTGTTGTTGGCGTAGGAACTTTATAATATTTAATATCATCAATTTCTAAATAACTGACTTGTTTTGCACGATAACCAATATCTGGAAACTGACTTAAATTATCAAAGCTGTATCCCAAATTATTTTGGGTTTGTCCTTGATTGTGGAATTCTATGAACTCAAAATTATCTTTTCTTAGATAATTGAACTTATATTCCTTTTTAATCGTTAAAGTAGTATCAATATATGCAGTATCTCTTTTATGAGAAATAACTTTATAATCTGTATATTTAGTTTTACCAGACAAGATTACTTTAGTTTCTCCAGATACAGTATCGTTCTTTCTTGCCCCTGAAAAACCTCCTCCTTTAAGGCTTCTTATTTGTTGTGATGATAGCGAATTCAATGTAATAATTGAAACAAAGAAAAATAAAAAGTAACTTCTAAACATAGTAAAAATCTGCAAAGCAAATGTAAAATAATAAAATCAAAAGAATCGTTAATAATTATCATGAAATCTGTTAATTAATTGAATTAATTATCATTTTAAAATTAAAATCAAAAGAAAGATTTCTTTTCTTTGTGTTATGTTACAATTAAATTATAGTGGTTTTACATTAGAAGCGGGCACAGACGAAGCTGGTAGAGGCTGTTTATCTGGTCCTGTTGTAGCTGCTGCTGTAATTTTACCAGAAAATTTTACACATCCCTTTTTAAACGACTCTAAACAATTATCAGAAAAAAAGAGAACAGAATTACGCCCTTTTATAGAGGAGAATGCACTTGCGTTTGGAGTTTCTTTTGTTTGGCAAGAAGAAGTAGACGAAATTAATGTTTTACAAGCCTCAATTACTGGAATGCATAGAGCTATAGATACTTTAAAAACTGTTCCAGAATTTATTATTGTAGATGGCAATAAATTTAAAAATTATAAAAATATACCGCACAAAACCATCGTAAAAGGAGATTCCAAGTTCCAAAGTATTGCAGCCGCCTCTGTACTAGCTAAAACTTATAGAGATGAATATATGACAAAAATTCATCAAAAATTCCCCATGTATAATTGGGCAAAAAACAAAGGCTATCCAACCAAAGAACACAGAAATGCCATACGCAAATTCGGAGCAAACCAATACCACAGAAAAACATTTAAACTTTTACCTGAGCAATTAAAACTTGACTTATAGTTTTTTTTGAAGCCATTTCCAGCTTTCACTACTCGCTTTTTTCGTTCCTCAAAAGAGCTCAAACAAATCGTTCTATCTGGGCTAAACTTTTTTATACACTTTTAGAATATTCCCCATAAACTTTTTCTATTTTTACCCACCAAATTAAAAAGTGATGATTAAAAAAACAAGAGCAGAAATTACCAAATGTATATTACATAAAGTTGCCAATAAATTTAATAGCGGGCATAATGTTTTTTCTGAAGAGTTAATTCGATTTGATCAAGAAAGTTACGATTTAATGAAAGGTTTCTTGTTAAAACCATTTAGCAGTTTAACGCAAAGTTATCGTTTTTCTCATCACGCAGATGTGCGTTTAAATGAATTAAATAACTATACTTCAGAAATTTTTAAAGAAGAAAGTACATTTATAGAATATTCAAAAAATATAGTTAATCATTTGTATGAACAATCAAATTCAGCACAAATAAAAACAGGAGATGTAATCGTCGTTTTAATAGAAGGAATTGAGTATAAAGATGTATTAACTGAAGCTATTGGTGTTTTTAAAATAGAAAATAAAGTTGATTTCTTTCAAACCTATTTAGATGATAATGAAAGTTTTGATGTTGTTGTACAAAAAGGAATATCAACAAAAAGAATAGACAAAGGATGCTTAATTTTAAATACTTCAGATGTTGAAGGTACCATTGTTTTTTCTGTAGATAATAATAATTATGACGCCCAATATTGGATAAAAAATTTCTTATCAATAAAACTTGCTGATGACCATAATTCACACACGCAAAACTATTTAGAACTTTGTAAAGAATTCTCTGAAGAAGTAATAAAACCTGAATTTGGAAAACATGAACAAGGTAATTTTTTAGCAAATACTGTAGACTATTTTAAAGAGCACGAAGCTGTAGATTATCATGAATTTAAAGAAGAAATTTTTGAAGAAGACAAACACAAAGATTTATTTGAAGATTATAAAAAACACTACGAAAACCTAAATGATGTTTTAATTAGAAATAATTTTGATGTTTCTGGCGCAGTTTTAAAGAAAGAAAAGACAAAACTAAAAACAGAAATAAAACTAGATACAAACATCAATATAAGATTAGATGTAGATGCACCAGATGCAGCTTCAGAATATTTAGAAAGAGGTTATGATGAAGAAAAAAAAATGAAATATTACAAAGTGTATTTTAATGAAGAAAAATAATTTGTATCAGACAACAATCTATAAAAATAAATACAATTTTAAGAAGATATAAATTTATTAACCTCAAATAATTTTTTGAAGTGTTTTAGAATTTTAGACTTCACTTCTTCAACATCTACTTTTTTACCCAACTCAGCTTCCATAGAAGTCACAGCCTTTCCTCTTATTCCGCAAGGGATTATATTATCAAAATAGCCTAGATTTACATTTGCATTTAAAGCAAATCCATGCATAGTTACCCAACGCGAAGAACGAATTCCCATAGCACAAATTTTACGAGCAAAAGGCGTTCCTACATCTAACCAAACTCCAGTTTCCCCGTCACTTCTAGAAGATTTTATTCCATATTCTGCGATAGTTAAAATAATAGTTTCTTCCAACAAACGCAGGTATTTATGAATGTCAGTAAAAAAATTTTCTAAATCCAAAATAGGATATCCTACAATTTGTCCTGGTCCATGATAAGTAATATCTCCTCCCCTATTTATTTTGTAAAAAGTGGCTCCTTTTTCTTCAAGCTGTTTTTCATTCAACAACAAATTACTTAAATCCCCGCTTTTACCCAATGTATATACATGAGGATGCTCTACAAACAAAAAATGATTTTGCGTAACATCAGAAAGATTATTTCTGCGATTAGAAATTTTAGTATCTACAATTTTTTGCAACAATTGAGATTGATAATTCCAAGTCTCTTTGTAGTCTTTTAAAGAAAGGTCTTTTAGTAAAACAGTTTTATTCATTATTTTACAAAGGTAAGATTTCCTTATATTTGAAAACTACAAATGCATCGCAAATATTCTTTATGAAAAATAAATCATTTCTTGTTTTTTTATTTGTCTTATTTTTTCTGAATATAAATTCATATTATTCGCAAGAGCTTTGGCACAAAAAAGAATCTTTAGTTGAAAGCAAAGAAATATATCAGAAGAAAAATTTCCCTTCGCAATATGAAATTTTAAGTCTAGACAATAAGAAATTAAACGAAGACTTAAAAAGAAAGTCTCCAAATCAGAATATCATTAAACTACCAAATGAAGACGGCAGCTTATCACAATTTAGAATAAGAGAAACATCTAACTTTAACAAGATTCTACAAGCAAAGTTCCCAAATATTCGAGCCTATTCTGCACAAGGTATAGATGACCCTACTGCAATTGCTAAAATTAGTTTCGGCACAGATGGATTTCATGCTGTAATTTCTTCGGGTAAAAAAGAAACGATTTACATAGATCCTTATTCTAAAAACAATAGAGATTATATTGTATACAAAAAGAGCAGTTTAACCAAAGAAGACGAAGACTTCAGATGTTTAGTAGAAACCTCTGCAAAACAAGAACTTTCATCATTAAGTTTCACAAAAAATGCCGATGATGGCAAACTTAGAACATTCAGATTAGCAATTGTTTGTAGTGGAGAATATGCTCAATTTCATCTAAATAGACAAAATATTGCTTCAACTGAAACTGATGCAGTAAAAAAAACAGCAGTATTATCTGCTATCAATACATCAATGTCAAGAATTAATGGCGTTTTCGAAAAAGATTTATCTGTAAAGCTAGAACTTATTGCCAATAACGACGAAATTATTTTCCTAGATGCTACTTCAGATAATATAACCGATGGAAATGCAAGTGTCATGATTAATGAAGTACAAAATATCATAGACACTTCAATAGGCTCATCAAATTACGATGTTGGTCATATTTTTTCAATAGGTGGTTCTGGATTAGCAGGTTTAGGAGTTGTTTGTCGTAATGGTCAAAAGGCAAGAGGTGTAACAGGAATTTCGTCTCCCGTTTCTGACCCTTACGACATAGATTACGTAGCTCATGAATTGGGCCATCAATTTGGGGCAAATCACACCCAGAATAACAGTTGCAATAGAAACAACGCAACAGCTGTAGAACCTGGAAGTGGATCTACAATAATGGGGTATGCAGGAATTTGTAATCCTAATGTCATAGGCACTGGTCCTTCAACAGGAAATAGTGATGATCATTTTCATGCAATAAGCATTGCTGAAATGTGGAATACAATTCAGTCATCTGCAAATTGTGCTGTTTTAAGTGACACAAATAATTCAGCACCCACTGCAAATGCAGGCGAAAACTATACTATTCCAAAATCTACACCATTCAAATTAATAGGTAATGCAACAGATGCAGATGGCACAAATTCATTGTCGTATAATTGGGAGCAAATGGACAATGAAATCGGTTCAATGCCTCCTTCCTCTACAAATATACAAGGCCCTATGTTTCGATCTTTGCCATCTAAAGACGTTCCTATCAGATATTTCCCGAATTTAGCTACGGTTGTTGGTGGAAATAATTCCAATACTTGGGAAGTTTTACCTTCTGTTGCAAGAGAGCTCAATTTTGCTTTTACAGTTAGAGATAATAACATAGGAGGAGGAAATACCGCCAGAGATGATATGAAACTTACCGTTGTTAATTCTGATACTTTTATTGTAACATCTCAGCAAAATGATTTAATATGGAATACAGGTTCAACTGAAACAATTACATGGAATGTTGGAGAAACAAATTTATCTCCAATTAATTGTTCTTTCGTAAATATAAAACTTTCAACTAATGGAGGTTTAACATTTCCAATATTATTAAAATCTAATACTCCAAATGATGGTTCAGAAGATTTAGTGATACCAAATGAAGCAACTGAAAATGGAAGAATTATGGTTGAGGCAGCAGATAATGTATTTTATAATATAAATTCTGGTATTATTGTTGTCAATTCCATAACACCTACTTTTGTATTAAATAATATTTCAAATAGTCAATCTGCTTGTAATATTGCAAATGAATCAGTAAATTATATTTTAAATATTGATTTTGTAAATGACTTTTCAGAAAATGTTACTTTTTCAGCAAGTGGTCAACCACAAGGTTCTCAAGTGACTTTCAATCCAAGTGAAATTAATTCTGACGGTAATATTGAAATGACTATAAGTAATTTAGAAGGCTTGACTCCTAACAATTATACAATTAATATTAATGGTGTTTCAAATTCAATAACAAAAAATGTCGATGCCTTATTTCAACTAACATTACCTGATTTTGATCCTTTAATTTTATTAGCACCTGATGATAATGAAATAGATGTCGAATTAACATCAGAATTATCATGGGATATCGATAACAATGCAACTTCCTATGAAGTAGAAGTTTCAAAAGATATTAACTTTAATTCTATTATTTCTAGCAAAACTGATATAAAGAATAATTATTTTATTACTAACGTATTAGATCCTTTAACAACATATTATTGGAGAGTAAGATCAAAAAATACTTGTGGTATAGGAAATTATTCTTCAACTTTTTCATTTACAACTGAACAATGTAAGGCCTGTAATTCTTCGGGAAATACAGATTACGATACAAGTACAACTTTAGTTGAATTCAATACTTTACAAAACTCATCAACGAAAAGTAATATTAATAATATCAAACAAGGTTATTTTGATTATACTGACTTATCAACCACATTGAAAATAGACGAGGAATATAATTTAAACGTAAATGTAAATACTGATGGAGGATATCAGACACAAACAAAAGTTTGGATTGATTGGAATGGAGATTGTATTTTTAATGAAACAACAGAAGAGTACGATTTAGGCTCTTCTTTTAATGCTAATGATAGTGCTACAAGTGAAAGTCCAATAGCAATAAGGGTCCCTAATAATGCAAAGCCAGGAAATAGGATTATGAGAGTTTCAACTAAGTACACAGAAACGAATTCAGTCACATATCCTACATCTTGTGAGGAAAATTTTGATGGGGAAGTCGAAGATTACACAATAATTGTAGAAGAAATAATTCCTACTATAGATGATGTATCTTTTGACAATTTTAATTTATTTCCTAATCCAAACTCAGGTTCATTTACTTTGGTGTTTGATTCAATAGATACTAATGAAACAAGATTAGAATTGTTTGATGTTAGGGGAAGAATAGTAGGTAAGATTTTATTTACTAAAACAAATTTAACTTTTAAAGAAATTATTCAATTTAATAATTTAGGCAGTGGATTATATTTATTGAAAATAAAAAACGGAGCTAAACAAACAACCAGGAAATTATTTATAAATTAAAACTTAATTTTCTTAAATAAAAAAAGCCTCACCAAAATAAATTGATGAGGCTTTATCATATAAATAATTTATTACCCTAAAAAAGGATATTTGTAATCTTGAGGAGTCACAAAAGTTTCTTTAATCAATCTTACTGATGTCCATCTTAATAAATTTTGAGCAGAACCAGCTTTATCATTTGTACCTGAAGCCCTAGCTCCTCCAAATGGTTGCTGACCAACAACCGCACCTGTAGGCTTGTCATTAATATAAAAGTTTCCCGCAGCATTTTCCAAAGCTTTTGAAGCTTGCTCAACAATGTATCTATCAGTAGAAAAAATAGCGCCTGTTAAAGCATATTCAGTCGACTCATCAACTAATTTCAAAGAAGCTTCCCATTCCGCATCTTCATAAACATAAATTGTCATTACAGGTCCAAAAAGCTCTGTTGTCATCGTAGAAAAAGTTGGTGATTTTGCTAAAATCACTGTTGGTTCTATGAAATATCCTTTTGATTTATCATAATTACCTCCAATAATCACTTCAGCATCTGCATCAGCTTTAGCTAAATCAATGTATTTTGCAATTTTATCAAAAGAGCCTTCATGAATTACAGCATTGATAAAATTATTAGGATCTTCTGGAGAACCCATTTTTAATTCGGCCGTTTGCACTTCTAAATGCTGTCTTACATCTCCCCAAATAGAAGCTGGAATGTAAGCACGTGAGGCTGCAGAACATTTTTGTCCTTGATATTCAAAAGCCCCTCTGGTAATTCCTGTTGCCACTTGTAAAGGATTTGCAGAATTGTGTGCCCATATAAAATCTTTACCTCCTGTTTCTCCAACTATTCTGGGATAAGTTTTATAAGTATGAATATTTGTTCCTATTTGTTTCCATAATTCTTTAAAAACAAAAGTAGATCCTGTAAAATGTAATCCTGAGAAATCTGGAGAAGACAAACAAGTATTTGTAACCATTACCGGATCCCCATAAACCACATTAATTACACCATCAGGCAAACCAGCTTCTTTAAATAAATCTACAATTACTTGTGCTGAATATGCTTGATGATCTGAAGGTTTCCAAACAACAACATTACCCATTAAAGCCGCCGCTGCTGGTAAATTCGCAGCAATCGATGTAAAGTTAAAAGGAGAAATTGCATATACAAATCCTTCTAGAGGCCTATACTCTACTCTATTCCAAATGCCAGGTGCAGATGCAGGCTGATCTTTAAAAATATCAGTCATGTATTGCACATTAAATCTAAAGAAATCAATCATTTCACAAGCTGCATCAATTTCTGCCTGGTGTACATTTTTAGATTGTGCAATCATTGTTGCTGCATTCATTTTTGCTCTGTATGGCCCAGCCAATAATTCAGCTGCCTTTAAAAAGATAGATGCTCTTTCCATCCAAGAAACAGAAGACCAGGTCTGTCTTGCTGCTAATGCCGTTGAAATGGCCTCATCTACATGACTTTTTTCTGCTGTGTGATATTGACCAACCACATGTTGATGATCATGAGGTGGTGTAATATTTTTTATATTTCCTGTTCTAACTTCAACTCCATTGATGTGCATTGGTACATCTATATTGCTGTTGAACATTGTTTTGTAAGTTGCTAATAATTCTTCTCTTTCTGGAGAACCTGGAGCATAGCCTTTTACTGGCTCATTAATTGCTACAGGAACATTAAAAAATCCTCTTGCCATTTTGTACGATTTTAAATTTGAACTGTCTAATTTTTAAAGTTGCAAAGTTACAATTTTTATAAATCGATTTCGTAGTTTTGAATTCCAAAATTTTAATACATACAATGTGCACAGTTACTTATCTGCCTCTTAAGAATAATAATTTCATTTTAACTTCCAATCGTGATGAAACCCCTTTGAGAAAAACCATACCTCCAAAAACGTACGAAGAAAATGGTGTTGAACTGACATATCCAAAAGATAAATTGGCTGGAGGAACTTGGATTGGTACAAGCAACAAAAGTAGATTAGTGTGTCTATTAAATGGTGGATTCAAAAACCATAAAAGAAAATTACCTTACAGAATAAGCAGGGGCATAATTGTAAAAAATATTCTCTCATCAAAAGATGCTGTTGCTTATATCAATAAATTTGATTTTTCTAATATTGAGCCTTTTACTTTAATTTTAGTGGATTGGTATAGCAATTTAGAAACTTATGAATTGGTTTGGGACGGAGAATTAAAATTTTTTACTAAATTAAAACAACAACCTAAAATTTGGTCTTCTTCTACCTTATATAACCAAGAAATAAAACAATTACGTAAAGATTGGTTTGTTGATTGGTTGAAACAAAATAAGAATTATACGCAAAAAGATATTTTATTTTTTCATGAAAATGAAAACTTAGGAACAGCTGAAACTTCACCAAAAATGAAACGAAATTTCACAGAAACTGTAAGTATTACATCAGTTCAAAAAAATGGTGAAATGATAGATATTACCTATTTAAACCTTTTAGATTAAATGAAAGATTAATTTCTTTTAAAGTCTTTAGCCTACTAAAGTTAAATATTTAATAACGAGAACTTATAGTTAATAGATTTAATAAAACAAATGTTGCTATATCTTGTATTTAGAATAAACCAAAATAGGATAGATCAAATTTTTTTTGCCCTAAAATACCGAAAGAAATAATAAGAATAATTTTTACTCAGACACAGAGCTATTCGAGTTTCTCCTTTTTATTTCATCACAAATTATTGCAAGCTAGTTCCTTGTAATTTTATGAATAAGTAGTACTTTTGCGATCACATCACTAATGCAACTAAGTTGCATTAATTACTATTTGATTCATTAAAATAATTATTTTCCAATGAAAAAATTATTAAAAAATAACACTTTAGATATTATTGCAATAGCCAGTTCACTAATCTGTGCAATACACTGTGCAGCTATTCCCATTGTACTTTCATTTTCATCATTAAGTAGTTTACATTTTATAGAAAACTCTTTTATAGAGTGGTTCTTTATTATTCTTGGGCTTTTATTTGTATTTAATTCTCTTTGGCCTAGCTACAAAAAAAATCACAATAATAAAAAAGCACTGATTTTCGCATCTCTAGGTTATATGGTAATAGCAATAGGTAGGTTTGAATTTACCGAGTTTTGGGAAATTAGCAACACAGTTATTGGTGCTTTACTAGTCTCATTAGCCCATTATTTCAATTGGGTACTTTTAAAAAATAATCATTCACATTAATTTTAAAACATACCAAAAGAATGTAACTAGTAAAAGATTATTAAAAATGTTACAAACAGAAAATATTAAATTTAATTACAAACCAGAAGAGCACGTATTTAGCTTTCCAAATATTAGTTTAGATAAACAAAAAAATTTACTAATTGTAGGAAAATCAGGAGTAGGTAAAACAACACTTTTACATTTATTAGGAGGTTTACTAAAACCAATTAGCGGAAAATTACTAATTAATAATACGAGTTTAAGCTCAATGTCCGAAAAAGAATTAGATGGTTTTAGAGGACAAAATATCGGTATTATATTTCAAAAAAATTACGCAATAAAGACATTGAATGTTTTTGACAATTTAAAAGCTCGTCTTTTTTTTAGTAAAAAAACTATCAATATAGAGGCTATTGACGAACTATTGATTGAATTAAATCTCTTAAAATTCAAGCATCGTAAAATTCAAGATCTTAGCGAAGGGCAATTGCAAAGATTAGGAATCGCTTTGGCCGTAATACATAATCCTAAAGTTATTTTAGCAGATGAACCCACATCAAGTTTAGATGATGAAAACTGCACAATTGTTATTAATTTACTAAAAAAACAAGCCTACAAAAATAATGCTAATTTGATAGTAATAACGCATGACCATAGAATAAAGCCATTTTTTCAAAATTCAATTAGCTTATGAATATTTGGAAAATTAGTATTCAAAATATAAAGTCAAAACCACTTTATTCTTTATTAAGTATTTTCTTATTATCACTAAGTATTGCACTTCTATTGGGAATTCAACAGTTAAAAATATCTTTCAAACACCAAATGGAAAATAATTTAGGAGATATAGATTTAGTGGTTGGAGCTAAAGGCAGTCCTTTACAACTGGTCTTATCCTCTATTTTACATTTAGATAATCCAACAGGCAATATACCCTATAAAGAAGCAAAAAACCTAGTGAAAAATCCCATGATCAAAAGGGCAACGCCTATTTCTTATGGAGATAATTATAAAGGTTTTAGGATTATTGGATCTACTCCAATTTTTTTAGATCATTATAATGCTGAAATTAAAAAAGGCGATTCAATACAAAAATCTATGGAAGTTTTGTTGGGTTATTCTGTAGCTGAAAAACTGAAACTTAATATAGGTGACACTTTCTTAAGTTCTCATGGTTTAATTGATAATGAGATTGACATTCATGATAAAGAATTTATAGTAGTTGGTATTCTTAAGGCCACACAAAAAGTCATAGATAAACTAATTATTACAAAATTAGAAAGTATTTGGGATGTACATAATCATGAAGCACACGATGATCACAATTCGCATGAAATAAACCACGATGATGATGATCATGATGACGATGATAATGATGATGATAGGAAAATTACATCATTATTAATTACATTTAGAACTCCCTCAGCACTTCTAACTTTGCCAAGAAAAATCAACGAAAACACAAATATGCAAGCTGCATTGCCAAAATACGAACTAGATAAACTATACAAGTTTACAGGAATTGGCTTCAAAACAATTTCTTGGATAGCTTATATAATTCTATTTATTTCAGGAATCACTATTTTTATTAGTTTATACAGAATGATAAAAGAGCGCGCTTTTGACCTCGCTATTTTAAGAACATATGGAGCTACAAATACACAAATGATAAAAATGGTTACTTATGAAGGCTTGATTATAGTTTGCTTTGCTTTTATAATTGGGCTTTTAATCACTAAAATTGGTTTATACTTTATTTTTAGTTTCGCAGAAATTGGAAATGGGTCAAATATTTTACAGACACTACCTATCAGTGAAATGATAAAAATTATTAGATTAGTCTTTTTAATGATTATACTATCTGTTTCTATAGCTATTTATCCAATTTTAAAAATGAATATCTCAACTATTTTAAATAATGAAAATTAAATTTCTTTTCCTTTTCATATTATTTTCTTTAGGAAACTCAGCCCAAAATCAAAAAAAGATTACTTGGCAAGATCTTTCTAAAGTAAAATTTGTTGAAAAGTATTTCCCTAAATATGACCAATCTTTTTTATATCCTACATTTCTATCTCCTGTAAAAGCATTAGAGGGTAAAACAGTAACCATTACAGGATACTTTTTAGATATTGATCCGGGAGGAGCAATATTTATTTTATCAAAAGGACCAATGTCTTCATGTTTTTTTTGTGGAGTTGGCGGACCTGAAACTGCAATAGAGTTGGAATTTATTTCAAAACCAACCTTTAAAACCGATGATATCATTACAATTACTGGTGTATTAAAATTAAATAGTGAAAATGTAGAGCACTTTAATTATATTTTAACAAAATGCACAGGAAAATTAGTAAAATAGTAGAAACTTTAAATTTGAAGTGCGTTCGTAACTAATTTTAAAAGTTTACATGTATCCTCTTGAGCTTCAAATCGAAATTTTTCTTATTCATTATAGATATTTTAGAAATCTTTAATCTCAATTTACTTGATCAAAAAAAATCTAAAAAGTGATGTAAACTTCTAAAAAATTAAAACATTAGAATTTTTCCATAATTAAAAAGAGGTTTTTATCAAATACAACCTTCATTTCTCCCTTTTTAAAAGCATATCATTAAATAATGATTATTACTATATTTTTAAAAGAGCGCAAAAGAAACTAAGAAAACTAAAACCACCCCAATAGAAGCAAATAGCATATAGCAGAAATTGAGTAATAAAAATTTAAAAAATGTTTTTACATAACCTTGTTGATAAAACTTTTTCATCGCAAGAAATAAATACAAAAGAAAAAGACCTATAAAAATATTTATATCAGGACTTAAATTAAATAGTTTTAATATAACAGCTACAGAAAATAACATAAAAAACACAGTTTGTACATGAAATACAAAAATGAGATGGTCTATATATGTAAATTTTCTACGAATATAAAAAAACCTTAAAAACAATGTAAAAAATGGCAATAGTAGAAATAAAGCAACTGAACCATAAGACAAAGCTTGACCTAGAAATTGCTCTTTGCTTTGATCATTTTCTGCAATTGCATAAAGCGTCTTTGCCCTCGTTAATAGAAATCTATTAGTAAATGTTTTTTCAAATCCCAAAGAATCTAGCGCTGCGTCTATATTTAAATTAGGATTTTCTTTTACGTAGGTGGCAAATTTATCTAATCTTGTATTTCCAAAATTAAAATCGAAACCGTTATATTTTGTATTCGTGGTATCTTTTGCCTCCTTTTCTACTTCTTGTAAAATTTTCTTTCTGGCTATAGAGGGTACAAAAGATTTTTTCAAGGAATTATCTAACTGTTCTTTTATTGAATCCAATTCTTTATCTGTAGGTATCTTACTTTTATTTTCGCTATCAATTATTTCTAGCTCTTTTAAGTCTTTATTCTCCGTTATTGTTTCACTTGCTAAAGCTTCGTACTTTTCGATAGTTTTTGATAAACCAATTATTAGGAAAAAAATGATAGAAACTGTCAAATAAAACCGAAAGGGATTTGAATATCGCTGTCTCTTGCCCTCTATATAATCTTTAGAGACTTTTCCAGGATTAATTAATAAAGGAATTATTGTTTTCCAAAATTTAGCATCAAAATCAAAAAGACCATTAAAAACATCGAGCATAAAACTCTTAAAAGTTATTCTACTTCCTTTATTTGCTTGTCCACAATTAGGACAAAATATTTCGTGCCCACTAAATGGATACCCACAATTTAAACATTCAGGATCTTTAACTTTTACTACTTTATTTTTAGGTTTTGTTAGTTTGATAAGATTGTTGTTGTGAGTTGAAAATTAGGAATAAGCACTTTAAAAGGCTCTGAATTGTCCAAATTTATCATTTTATAATAACCAGTCATTGCTCCAATATTCGATTCTAAAAAACATCCAGAGCTATAAGAATATTGGTCATTTGGCTTTAAAACAGGAGATTGACCAACAACGCCTTCTCCTTCAACAATTTCTGTTTTATTTAAAGAATCAAATATTTTCCAATAACGATCTGTAAGTTTAACCGTATGCATTGAATGGTTTTCAATAGTAACAAAATAGGCAAATACAAAATAGCGTCTATTATTTCTAAAGCTTGTTCCATTATATTTAGTTTTAACAGAAATTTTTATGCCTTTTGTAATTTGTTCTACCATATAAGGTAAATGTAGCTTTTTTGATCAAAAAACACAAATCAAAATTCAATTATCTATTTTGATCAAAAAAAGTTGTTCCAACTCCAATTACTCTATCATACAAACCTCCAAAAGGCTTAAAATAAGTAATTACCTTATACTGGTTTTCTGTCTGAAAAAAAGTACCATTAATTTCATTTGTATTTACGCTACCATAATTATCAATAGTGGCAAAAGTATAATTATAAAAACCTTGCTTCATAAGGATCGCGCCTTTATAACTTTTGTTCTCAAAATCATATTCCATTTTGGATTCTTCATCAATTAAAAAATTATTAAAGGCTCCATAAACATGCACTTCTTTATCTAAAAAAGGTTTATCTACCTGCAAAGTAAAATGCATCATTGCGTAATCTGCTTCTGTATTTGGGTCACTTCCTTCTAAAGTTCTAATTACAAACTGGCCATTTATATCTGGGTAATATCGATATTTCAAAAAGGGATTATAAGTATAAGGATAAATATAATGATGAAAAATATCATCTCTCTCAATTCTTACAATATTTACGCTTTTATTTCTAATGAATTTACTATCAAAATTCAAATACTCGTTTCCACCCCAAAAATTCGTTTTATTAGAATATGTATATTTTAATTGATTCGGACTAAAAAATGTAGGTTGTAACTCCGTAATTTTTTCATTCCAATTGTCGTTTTTGAGTAGAATTACATTTACTTCTTGGCTGGGATTATTAATGCGTAAGTTAGGGTGATTTACAGAAAACTCAACTGTTTGCTGAGTGCTAGTAGTTTTTGCATTTCTACTTCTACTCACAGAAACTCCGATAGTTGCTAAATTTTCATAAAGTACAAATCTTCTGGTAAACTGAACTTCGTCATCGTCATTTAAAACAGATAATAAATAGTTTCCGCTCTTAGTGATGACTGTATTTATATTTGGAATTTTAACAGCATAATGCGTATAACTCTGAAATGTGTTAAAAGAATTGGTTACATCAATTATTGAAGTTTCGTCAAAACCATCTATAAATTGGCTGGATAACAATCTACTCTTCTTCCAGTCATGTGTCATATGTTCAATTTTATAACTGTAATCCTTACTATCAGCATCTAAATCATCAAAAGACAATTCTAAAACAGTTCCTAGCGGAACAATTGCCGAATATAAATTTTGCCTTAAAGGTCTTAATTGTATTGATTTAATGTTTTGTGAAAAACCATCAATAGCGCTTATCATAAATAATGTAAAAACTAATTTTAATATCATCTAACAAAAATAAGATTCATTTCTATTAATTAATCAAAAAATAAACCAAAAAGTCGCATCAAAATATAAAGAAGTTGCAACATTATTTAGAACCTGTATAAATAATAATTTTTAACTAAGTTATACGTCGTTTTGTATTTAAAATAAGCCCTAAAAGCCTTAAATTTGCATGATTTTTTAAGATAACTAACAATTCCAATTTACTATGTCAAAAGACATTCGTATTAAAAAAGGCTTAGATATTAAGCTTGTTGGCGAAGCGGAAAAAACTACTACTAAACTTCCATTAAGTAGCGTTTATGCAGTTAAGCCAGAAGATTTCCATGGAATTACACCTAAACTTACCGCAAAAGAAGGCACAGAAGTAAAAGCTGGAGAATCTCTTTTTTATTCAAAAAGTGATGAACGCATTCTATTTCCTAGTCCTGTTTCTGGTAAAGTTACTGAGATAATTCGTGGAGCAAGAAGAAAAGTTTTAGCAATAAAAATTGCGGCAGATTCAAAGCAAACTTACATTGATTTTGATAAAAAAGATGCCTCAAAAATGTCAGAGCAAGAAGTGAAAAATCACTTATTTGCTTCTGGATGTTGGCCCTTTATAAAACAGCGCCCATATGACGTTGTTGCAAATCCAAATCAAGCTCCAAAATCTATTTTTATTTCGGCTTATGCAAGCGCACCTTTAGCTGCAGATACATCTTTTACTTTAGCTGGAAAAGAAGAAGAATTACAGGTTGCTGTTAATGCTATATCTAAATTAACAGAAGGTTCAGTGCATATAGCTATCGGAAATGATGAGATTTCTCCTTTAGCCAATTTATCTGGAGCTGAAATTCATAAAGTTTCAGGACCACATCCTTCAGGAAATGTAAGTACGCAAATTGCAAATATTGATCCAATTAATAAAGGTGAAGTAGTTTGGGTAGTTACTCCTCAAGATTTATTAGTTATCGGTGAATTATTTTTAACTGGAAAATTCAATTTAGAAAGAACGATAGCTTTAACAGGATCTCGATTTAATAATCCACATTATGTAACTGCAATTGCAGGTGCAACCGTTACAGATCTTGTAAAAGGAAACTTAAATAACGACAATACAAGAATTATAAGTGGAAATGTATTATCGGGAAAACAAGTAAATGAAGATGGTTTTTTTGGTTTTTATGATAATCAAATTACGGCAATCCCTGAAGGAGATGATTACGAATTCTTTGGATGGAATAAACCCATTTTTAATAAGATATCCACTTCAAGAGCATTAACTTTTTCTTGGTTAACTCCAAAGAAAAAGTACGATTTAAACACCAACACAAATGGTGAACATAGAGCCTTTGTTGTTACAGGCTCTTATGAAGATGTATTTCCTCTAGATATTTATCCAATGCAATTATTAAAAGCATTTATGTATAAAGATTTGGACGAAATGGAAGCTTTAGGAGCCTACGAAATAGCTCCAGAAGATTTTGCACTTACAGAGTTTATTTGTGTATCTAAACAACCTCACCAGAAGATTATTCGTGAAGGCTTAGATTTAATGAGAGAAGAATTAGGATAGAATTATGAGCTTAAAACAAAATTTACATAATTTAAAAGAGAAATATAAAGGTACAAAAATGGCTCCTGCATTTAATGCGATTCATACCTTTTTATATTTACCAAATGAAGTTACTCATGGAGGAACTCACATTAAAGCTGCAGATGATTTAAAACGAACAATGAATACAGTTATCATGTCTTTGATACCAGTATTAATTTTTGGTATGTTTAATGCAGGTTATCAGCATTATGCTGCTATAGATTCAAGTTTACGAGCAGATATCATAGCTAACTTTTTTACATGGGATAATTTATGGATTGGTATCATTAAAGTGTTGCCTTTAGTTATCGTTTCATATGGAGTTGGATTAGCTGTAGAATTTGTCTTTGCAGTAATTAAAGGACATGAAGTAGAAGAAGGATACTTGGTAACAGGTATGTTAGTTCCTTTAATTGTTCCTGTAGATACTCCATTATGGATGTTATCGATAGCTGTAATCTTTGGAGTTGTCATCGGAAAAGAAGTTTTTGGTGGCACTGGAATGAATATTTTAAATCCTGCCTTAACAATTAGAGCATTTTTATTCTTCGCATATCCAACATGGATGTCTGGAGATAAGGTTTGGGTTTATGATGCAGTGAATAGAACAGGAACAGCTGATGCAATTTCTGGAGAAACTATTTTAGGAAGTTATGCTCAAAATCAAGAAGTTATTTATTCTAATTGGGATAAGTTTATGGGATTCATACCAGGTTCTGTAGGAGAAACATCTACTTTATTAATTTTATTAGGAGCAGCATTTTTAATTTTTACCAAAATTGGAAGCTGGAGAATAATTGTATCAACATTTATTGGAGCTGCTGTTATGGGATTACTTTTTAATGCTATTGTTGATGCCAGTATCATAACCGAATCTAGTAAGTTCTATGGGTTAATGAATACAGTTTGGTGGGAACATTTAATGATTGGTGGTTTAGCTTTTGGTGCTGTTTATATGGCAACAGATCCAGTAACTGCGTCACAAACAAATAAAGGAAAATGGATTTACGGATTTTTAATTGGTTTTATTTCAATTATGATTCGTGTATTTAATCCTGCATATCCAGAAGGAGTATTCTTGGCAATCTTATTAATGAATGTATTTGCTCCAACTATAGACCATTATGTGGTTCAAGGAAACGTAAAGAAAAGATTAAAACGTGCTAAAGTTAAAACTGCCTAAGTTATGAGCAAGAAAACAGATAGTAATAGTTATACAATGATTTTCGCCGTGGTAATGGTGTTAATTGTTGGTTCTTTGTTGGCTTTTTTAGCATCATCGTTAAAGCCCAATATCAAAGAAAACGAAAGAATAGAAAAGCAACAAAATATTTTGTATGCTATGGGTGTTAATGAAAATGATGAATCTAGTGCAACGTTTGTAGATACTTCAGTTGCTGGAGAGGAGTTTTCAAAGTTTATTACAGAACAATTAGTTCTAGAGGTTGAGGGTAACAAGATTACTAAACAACAAAATAGAACGGAATATATGGAAAATAACAACAAACAAGAGCCATATTTAATAGATGTAAAAAAGCAACAAGCCAATGCAAAAGCAGGTAAAGTAAGAAAACTTCCTTTATTTGTTGGTGAAAAAGACGGTAAGACTTTTTATGTAGCTCCCATTAGAGGTAAAGGACTTTGGGATGCTATTTGGGGTTATGTGGCTATGAATGAAAACATGATAATTCAAGGGGCTTATTTTGATCATAAAGGAGAAACACCAGGTTTAGGTGCAAACATTAAGCAACGCTATTTCATGGACGATTTTATTGGTGAGCATTTAATGACAGATTCTGGAGAGTTTAAAGGAATTACAGTTGCTAAAGGCAATAATGACCCTAAAAATGATGATAAAACTGATTATGAAGTAGATGCAATTGCTGGTGCTACCATTACTGGTGATGGAGTTTCTGCAATGATTAAAAAAGATTTGTCTTTATATGTACCTTACTTTAAAAATTTAAAAAAATAACTATGGGAATCTTATCAAAAAAAGACGCAGGTTTAATTAAAGACCCATTATTTGACAATAATCCAATTACAATACAAGTATTAGGAATATGCTCTGCACTAGCAATTACAGCCGAATTAAAAGCTTCTATTGTAATGGCGATTTCAGTAATGTTTGTATTAGGGTTAGGAAATGTTGTCATCTCTTTAATGAGAAATATTATCCCTTCCAAAATTAGAATTATTGTACAGTTGATCGTAGTTGCTACTCTAGTAATTATTGTTGATTTAGTATTAAAGGCATTTGCTTATGAACTAAGTAAAACCCTATCGGTATTTGTAGGATTAATTATTACGAACTGTATTATTATGGGGCGTTTTGAAGCATTTGCTCTAGGAAACGGACCTTGGAGATCTTTTCTAGACGGAATTGGAAATGCATTAGGCTATGGAGTAATTTTAGTTATTGTAGGTTTCTTCAGGGAGTTATTAGGCTCTGGAACTTTACTAGGGTTTAAAGTTTTAGGAGATCCAATAGAAAAAACTGGTTTGTACGCTATTGGATATGAAAATAACGGATTTATGCTCTTATCACCTATGGCATTGATAGTGGTTGGAATCATAATTTGGATTCAAAGAACCAAAAACACAACATTAATCGAAGAAGCATAAAATACTATGGAACACATTGAATTATTTTTTAAGTCGATTTTTATAGATAATATGGTATTTGCAACATTCTTAGGAATGTGTTCTTACCTAGCTATTTCTAAAAAAGTATCAACATCTGTTGGTATGGGTGCAGCAGTAATCTTTGTATTAACTGTAACTGTTCCTTTGAACTGGCTATTAGATCAATACATTTTACAAGAAGGAGCTTTATCTTGGTTAGGAGAGGAATATGCTACTTATGATTTAAGCTTTTTATCATTTATAATGTTCATTGCAACTATTGCCACAATGGTGCAGCTCGTAGAAATTATTGTTGAGAAATTTTCACCTTCATTATACAATTCTCTAGGAATTTTCTTACCCTTAATAGCAGTGAATTGCGCTATTTTAGGAGGGTCATTGTTTATGCAATCACGAGAGATTCCAAGTTTAGGTTTGGCCTTAACTTATGGGGTTGGATCTGAAAAAAGTATTCAAATGCATCTAAACTTGGCTCGGCTATCCCGTCTGTTATTAGCAGTACTGTGCCAGGCACCTGAGTTTGACTTAGCAACTTCATGCTAATGGGCAATATAGAATGCGTGTTTTTACCCGATACAGGCATCAACGTATGGTCAAGCACATCAAGGAAGTGACGAATCATCTCGTTATCTTGGCTAATGGGCATTACGACATGAGCGCTGCCTGAAAATACAACCAATGCGGTTTTTG
>CAJWAC010000041.1 GCA_913020555.1 uncultured Polaribacter sp.
CCCAGATACGTTTAATGAAGTTTCTCATTTTATGGGAACTAACCCTCTAGTTCAATTTGTTTTACAACCTGTTTTAATTTTTGCAGTTGTTTTTCATTTTGTGATGGGTTTTATTCTAGAATTAAAGAATAGAAAGGCAAATGGAGGCAGTTATGCGAAAAATAACGGAGCGGCTAATTCTTCTTGGTTTAGCAGAAATATGATAATAAGCGGAATTACAATCCTAGCTTTTATATTGTTGCATTTTATAGACTTTTGGTTTCCAGAAATTAATACAAAATTTATTCAAGGTGATTGGTCCGGAACAATAGAAGGCGTTCAAGGTTACAGATATTATGAAGAGTTAGTTCATAAATTTACAAATCCGGCAAGAATTGTTGCTTATGTCTTTGCTTTCATCTTTTTAGGATTGCATTTGGCACATGGTTTTACATCTGCATTTCAATCTGTTGGAGCAGCTTCGTTGCGTAAAAAGTTGGAGAAAGTGGGTATTGCTTATTCAATAATTGTTCCTTTAGGATTTATTTTTATTGCACTATTTCATCACCTTAACCATTAATCTTATACAATTATGGCTTTAGATTCAAAAGTACCTCAAGGTCCAATAAAAGATAAATGGACTACATATAAAGACAAAATTAACTTAGTAAACCCTGCAAACAAAAGGCATATAGATGTTATTGTGGTTGGCACAGGCTTGGCGGGTGGCTCTGCCTCTGCAACTTTAGCAGAGTTAGGTTATAACGTAAAAGCATTTGCATATCAAGATTCTCCACGAAGAGCACATTCCATTGCAGCTCAAGGAGGTATTAATGCAGCTAAAAATTATCAAGGAGATGGAGATTCTACTTACAGATTATTTTATGATACTGTAAAAGGTGGAGATTATAGGTCTCGCGAAGCCAACGTGTATAGACTTGCTGAAGTTTCTGCAAATATTATTGATCAATGCGTAGCACAGGGAGTTCCTTTTGCACGCGATTATGGTGGTTTATTAGACAATCGTTCTTTTGGTGGTGTTTTGGTTTCTAGAACATTTTATGCCAAAGGGCAAACAGGGCAGCAATTATTATTGGGCGCATATTCTGCGATGAATAGACAAATTGCACGTGGTAAAATAGAAATGTTTAACAGACATGAAATGTTAGATGTGGTTGTTGTTGATGGAAAAGCCAGAGGTATCATCGCAAGAAACTTAGTAACTGGAGAAATTGAGCGTCATTCAGCACACGCAGTTGTTATTGCTTCTGGTGGATATGGAAACGTTTATTTCTTATCAACAAATGCAATGGGATCAAATGTAACGGCAGCTTGGAAAATTCATAAAAAAGGAGCTCATTTTGCAAATCCTTGTTACACACAAATTCACCCAACATGTATTCCACGTTCTGGAGATTATCAGTCAAAATTAACGTTGATGTCTGAATCTTTAAGAAATGATGGTAGAATTTGGGTGCCAAAACATTTAAAAGATGTTGAAGCAATAAAAGCAGGTACATTAAAACCTACACAATTAAAAGAGGAGGACAGAGACTACTATTTAGAAAGACGTTACCCAGCATTTGGTAATTTAGTGCCAAGAGATGTAGCTTCTAGAGCAGCTAAAGAACGTTGTGATGCTGGTTATGGGGTAAATGCAACAGGTGAAGCTGTGTATTTAGATTTTGCAGCATCTTTTGTAAGATACGGAAAAGAGCAAGCTAAAATTCATGGAATTACAAACGCATCAGATGCAAAAATCAAAGAATTAGGGCAAGCAATCGTAAAGGCCAAATATGGTAACTTATTCCAAATGTATGAGAAGATTGTAGATGAGAATCCTTATGAAACTCCAATGATGATTTATCCTGCAGTGCATTATACAATGGGTGGTGTTTGGGTTGATTATAATTTGATGACTACCATTCCTGGTTGTTATGCAATTGGAGAAGCAAATTTCTCTGATCATGGAGCAAACAGACTAGGAGCTTCTGCATTAATGCAAGGTTTAGCAGACGGTTATTTTGTATTACCGTATACTATTGGTGATTATTTAGCAGATGATATCAGAACTGGAAAAATATCAACAGAAACTCCAGAATTTGAAGCAGCAGAGAACGAAGTTCAAGAAAGAATAGATTTTTTTGTAAACAATAAAGGATCAAATTCTGTAGATTATTACCACAAGAAATTAGGAAAAATCATGTGGGATAAATGCGGAATGTCCAGAAATGAAGAAGACTTGAAAACTGCAATTCAAGAAATTTCGGATTTAAGAAAAGATTTTTGGAAAAATGTAAACGTTCCTGGAGAGGCTAACGAATTTAATGAGCAACTAGCAAAGGCTGGACGAGTTGCCGATTTTTTAGAGTTGGGTGAGTTATTTGCTAAAGATGCTTTGGTAAGAGAAGAATCTGCAGGAGGTCATTTTAGAGAAGAACACCAAACAGCAGAGGGAGAAGCAAAGCGTTTAAAAGCGTTCCAATTTGTTTCAGCATGGGAGTATAAAGGAGAGCCTAAAGATGCAATATTGCATAAAGAAGCTTTAGAGTACGAGAACATAGAAGTTAAAGAAAGAAGTTATAAATAAGACATTATGAATTTAACACTCAAAATTTGGAGACAGAAAAACCCTAAATCAAAGGGTCAAATGGTAGATTATAAGGTGACTGAGATTTCAGAGCATATGTCTTTTTTAGAAATGATGGATGTTTTAAACGAACAATTAATTTCTAACGGAGAAGAACCTGTAGCATTTGATCACGATTGTAGAGAGGGTATTTGTGGTATGTGCTCTATGTATATTAATGGAGAAGCACATGGGCCAGATAGAGGCATTACTACATGTCAGTTGCACATGCGTATGTTTAAAGAGGGTGATACAATTACCATTGAACCATGGAGAGCAGCAGCATTTCCTGTAATTAAGGATTTGGCTGTAGACAGATCTGCTTTTGATAGAATACAACATGCAGGAGGTTATATTTCTGTAAATACATCTGGTAATACACAAGATGCAAATGCAATACCTATTGCAAAAGAAGCTGCAGATACAGCAATGGATGCTGCAACTTGTATTGGTTGTGGAGCTTGTGTGGCTACTTGTAAAAACTCGTCAGCTATGTTATTTGTGGGTGCAAAAGTATCTCAATATGCCTTATTGCCACAAGGACAAGTAGAGGCTGCAGACAGAGTAAGAAATATGGTAGCTCAAATGGATTTAGAAGGTTTTGGAAATTGCACAAATACTGGTGCTTGTGAAGTAGAGTGCCCTAAGGGAATTTCTTTAGATAATATAGCAAGAATGAATAGAGAATTGATGAAAGCATCTATCTAAATCTTAATTTTATTGCAAGCGATAGCAAAGAATCTTTAAATAATAAATTTAAAAATTAAAAAATCCCAGAGCTACACTTCGTTTTGGGATTTTTTATTGAATTTAACGTTCTTAGAAATAAGAGTGATAAAATTATTTAAAAAAGTTCTTTTGGTGGAATTTTTAACTTTGACTGTGTAAAAAGCAATTATCAAAATAGAACGTTGGGGCAAAAAAACACCTACCAAATAGCAAACGCTACTTTATCATACAAAAAGGAAAATTCAGCGTGGAGTTACAAAATCACAGCTCAAAACTTATTCAATACACAGTTTAAACAAAGCAATCGTTTTTCGGATTATTTAATCTCAGATACAAAAATATTTATTTTACCGCGAATTTTAATGTTTAGTGTTGGGTATAATTTGTAGAAAAACAATTTTCATCTTAAAAATCAATTAAATATCTTTGGTATCATTCAAAACAAAATGAAAATGGACGATTTTATGCTGTATTGCAAAATGGGTTTAAATCACGTATTAGATTTTTCTGCCTATGACCATATTCTATTTTTAATTGTTTTAGCTGTTGTTTTTAGCTATTACGAATTAAAAAAATTGTTTTGGCTGGTTACATTGTTCACTTTGGGGCATTCTATAACCTTGGCTTTATCTGCTTATGGAGTTTTAAATATAAGTATGGATTTGATTGAGTTTTTAATTCCGTTAACTATTTTTATAACAGGAGTTATAAATATTGTGAATTCTAACAAGAAACCCACAAAAAAAGACAATACCAATTTAATTTTCGCTTTATTTTTTGGTTTAATTCACGGCTTGGGTTTCTCCAATTATTTTAAAATGATGATTGGGCAACAAGAAGAAAAAATTCTACCTCTTATAGAATTTGCGTTAGGCATAGAGTTAGCTCAGATTATTATTGTTTTTGGTATTATTTTCTTAGGATTAGTTTTCCAAAACTTTTTAAAAGTTACTAAAAGAGATTGGATTTTAGTCTGCTCATCTATTGTAATTGGTTTTGCGATTCAAATGATGACAGAAAGAGTATTTTGGTAATTTTTTTCTTTTAATTAACGTCTTAATTCTGCAATTCTTTTTAATTTCGTTGTTTATGACAGAAAAAAAGCAATTAAAGTATGATAAAGCCTATCTTAAAATGGCTCGTGAATGGGGTAAATTATCCCACTGTAAAAGAAAACAAGTTGGCGCTTTAATTGTTAAAGAAAGAATGATAATTTCTGACGGTTTTAACGGCACTCCGTCAGGTTTTGATAATTGTTGCGAAGATGAAGAAGGTAAAACAAAATGGGAAGTTTTACATGCAGAAGCCAATGCTATTTTAAAAGTAGCTTCTTCAACACAATCTACAAAAGGGGCAACTTTATATATTACCTTATCACCTTGTACAGATTGTAGTAAACTCATTCATCAATCAGGTATAAAAAGAGTAGTATATGCAAATGCATATAAAGATTTATCAGGATTAGAATTTTTAGAAAAAGCAGGTGTAGAAGTACAACATTTACCGTATGAAGAAGAATAATTTACCAATATATTTTGCAGTTGCAGTTGTTTTAGGAATTTTAATTGGTGTCTTTTTTGGTGGTAATTCAAATGGTTTGGTTTCATTTTCTAAAAATCAATCACAAGAACAAAAGATAAAAAGACTCATTAATTTTATTGAACAAGATTATGTAGATGATGTAAATACAGAAGATTTATTAGACGGGGCAATTAGGCAAATGTTGGGTAAACTAGATCCGCATTCAGTTTACATTCCTAAGGAAAATCAACAAGCCAATATCGAAAGTATGCAAGGTAATTTTGTAGGTATTGGAGTGCAATTTCGAATGATAAAAGACTCTATTGCAGTTATACAAACCATAAAAGGTGGACCAAGTGTAAGCGCGGGAATAAAAGCAGGGGACAGAATTCTAATGGCCAATGAAGATACTTTATATGGCAAAAACTTTAGAAGTGGTATTGTACCTAAATATTTAAAAGGGAAACCAGATACAGAAGTAGCACTTCAAATTTATAGAAAAAGTAAGGATTCTTTATTTAGTGTAAATATTACTCGAGGAAAAGTAAATATAAAAAGTGTAGACTTGGCTTATATGTTAAACGATTCTGTTGGCTATATAAAGTTAGATCGTTTTGCAAGAAACACGTACAGAGAGTTTAAATCATCTTTAAATAATCTTATTAATGATGGAATGACTGATCTTGTAATTGATTTACGTGGAAATGGAGGTGGTTTTATAGACATTGCAACCAGAATTATTGATGAGTTTTTAGAGGATGATAAATTGATGGTTTTCACTAAAAATAACAAAGATCAAGTAGAAAATTATAAAGCTACAGAAATTGGTTCTTTTGAGAAAGGCGGAATATATGTTTTAATTGATGAAAATTCTGCATCAGCGTCAGAAATTGTAGCCGGAGCTTTACAAGATAATGATAAAGGAACTATTATTGGAAGACGCTCTTTTGGTAAAGGTTTAGTGCAAATAGAAATGGGTTTAGGTGATGGTTCTGCTGTGCGTTTAACAACCGCCAGATATTATACGCCTACAGGGCGTTCTATTCAAAAGCCGTATACAAAAAATGGAGATACCAACTATGCAAGAGATTATCAAAATAGAATTGCTAACGGAGAATTATTGAGTAAAGACAGCATAAAAGTGGTTGATTCTTTAAAATTTAAAACTCCAAAAGGTAAAATTGTTTATGGTGGAGGAGGTATTATTCCCGATGTTTTTGTTGCGATAGATACCGCTTCTTACATGTCTAATTTTTATTTTAATACCATTAATGATTTTGCCTTTGATTACGTAGATAACAACAGAGCTCAACTTTTAGAGTGGACTATTGATAATTTTGTTGATGAATTTGACAAGGATGATACAATATTTAAGCAATACATAAATACTATTAACTCCGATAGAAAACCATTCTTTAGAGAGATTGAAAATTTAAGAATAGTTTTAGAAGATGGATCTCAATTAAATGTTGACAGTTCTTTACCAACACTAAAAAAAGAAGAAATCTTAAAAAAGAAAAAGAGCCTAAAAAAATACTTAAACGCTTCTATTGCTAATGTGCTTTTTGGTGATATTGGTTTCTACAGAATTATGCATCAAGATGATAAAATGCTACAAAAAGTCTTGGAGTTGGAAAGTAAAGAGGAATAGCCTTTCTTTGTAAAGATGATTAAAATTACAACTTCAAAAGATAAAAAGGTCTATTTTGCTTCAGATCAACATTTAGGAGCTCCAACTGCTGAGCAAAGTTTACCTCGCGAAAAAAAGTTTGTAGCTTGGTTAGATGAAGTAAAAAAAGATGCAGAAGTAATTTTTTTATTAGGAGATTTATTTGATTTTTGGTTTGAATACAAAACAGTAGTTCCTAAGGGTTTTGTGAGAGTTTTAGGAAAGTTAGCAGAAATTAGAGACTCAGGAATCCCGATTTATTTCTTTGTAGGTAATCATGATTTATGGATGAATGATTATTTTAAAAATGAATTAAATATCCCTGTTTATCATAAGCCTGAAGTTTTTATCATCAATAATAAAAAGGTTTTTATTGGTCATGGCGATGGTTTAGGGCCATATGACAAAGGTTATAAAAGGATGAAAAAAGTATTTACCTTTCCTCTATTTCAGTGGATGTTTAGATGGTTACATCCAGATTTAGGTGTAAAACTTGGGCAATACATGTCTGTGAAAAATAAAATGATTTCAGGCGATGAAGATTTTAAATTTTTAGGAGAAGAAAAAGAATGGTTGGTACAATACTGCAAACGAAAATTAGAAAGCAATCATTATGACTATTTTGTTTTTGGGCATAGGCATTTACCATTAGAAATTACATTAAAAGAAGATAGTAAATATATAAATCTCGGAGATTGGATTGCCTATTTTACTTACGGAGAACTATCTGAAAATAAATTTTCTCTAAAAAAGTATTAGACTTTTAAACCTACAATTTTATTATTTATATAGAACATTCTAGTTTTTAGAGTTTCTTGTTTTTAATAGGTTATTATAATAATAAAAATATAAAAGGGCAGCTATATTTAAATAGCTACCCTTTTTAATTCAAATTAATTTAATTTTAAAACTTGAAATTCACTCCAATACTAAAGTTTGTTCCCAATTGGCCTAATTGTTGTACTTCAGAAGAATATACAAACCTAGAACCAGCTTGAGCGGTATTAGTCGATGCTAAAGTAACATCTGGGTAAACATCAAATATATTATTAATGTTACCATTAAAACTTACCATATCTGTAAGTTTATAAATAAAACCAAAATCAGTTGTAATTTTAGCAGATAAATCTTGATCTGTTCCACCAGACTCAGGTGCAGTAATTGTAACCTCTCCAAATCTTGTGTTGTTTAAATTAAAATCCCACTTATCTCCAACATAATTTAAACCTAAAATAAACTTACTTCTTGGTCTAGAGTTTGTTATTAAACCTTGCTCTTGTCTATCAAAAATATTATAACCTCCATTAGCTAATTCAGTAGGAGTAGAAATAGCATCCAATGTAGTTTTATTAAAGTTAGCAGACAAAGAAGCGTTTACTTTACCTTCTCCCATTTTAAATAAATTTCTATAATTCAATACTAAATCTGCACCGGTAGTTTTTGTATCGCCAGCATTTATAAAAAACTGAACAGCAACTACATTATTATCAATTAAAATTTGTTCTACAGAATCAGAACCATCTAAATTACCGTCGAGTGTGCCAATTTGAGATGAAAAAAGAACTCTATCGTCAACTTTGATTTGATAAAAATCTAAAGAAGCAGAAAAGTCTCTATTAAATTTATATGTTAAACCTGCAGAAATATTTTTTGATATCTCGTGAGTTAAACTTGGCACACCTAATGCTTGTACGGCAGGATTGTCATTTGCCAATGTACCTTGTAATAAAGGCTCTGAAGAACCAGCTACAATAATATATTGACTTAAGGTTATATGTGATTGATGTAAAGTTGGGGCTCTAAATCCTGTACTATAAGAAGCTCTGAACGCTCCTTTATCTCCTAGCTTGTAACGTCCGTTTACTTTCCAAGAAAAGTTAGTTCCTGCATCTGTAAAGTTTTCATAACGTCCTGCCACACCTAATAATAGGTCTTTAGAGATATCGTAATCTAATTGCGCATAAGCCGCAAAGTTGTTTCTACTCCATTTTCCTGCTTCAGCTGGTTTTATACCTGCAAAAGAATCAGAACCTCCTCTATAGTAAGATAAAGGATTACCTTCAAAAGCTCTGTATATTTCCTTCTTGTATTCCAAACCAGCAGCCATACTAAATTGTTCAGAAATTAAACCAGAAACATCAAAGTTTCCAATGATATTAGTTAATCTATATCCTCCGGGTTTAAAAGTTCTTGGAGAAGTTCCGTTATCTGCTAAATAATCTCTATTTACAGAGTTATTTACGGTATAAAATACGTCATTCGATCCGTAAGTAATGCTTGTATCTGCATTCCAGTTTTCAGCTATTAGAAATTTGATTCCAGCTGCATTTATATGATCATTAATTTTAGTCTCGAATGTTGGTTGATAACCTCTAAAATCCTCTGGGTTTGATGTAATGAAGTTTGCATCAGCAACATCATTTCTCCAATATGGCGCTCTGTAATAAGCAAAACTTTTACCAGTTCTTGTCGTATATCCATGGAAAGAGTATAAAGTAGAATTATCTCCTAAAGGATGTTCCATATTAATAAATAAGTCTCCTTTCTCCATTTCGGGTTGCCCAACAGTCATATTTGCTGTAGGATTTTCTGCTAACCATGCTATATCTCTTGGAGTACTTCCAGTGTCAGATACAATACCAGCTCTATTTGTAATATCTTGTTTATAGTATCCTAGTGTTAAGTTTACAAATCCATTCTCACCAAACTTAAATGATGAATTGTAGTCTGCAGATAAATTAAAACCATCACTTTCTGAGGTAATACCTGCTTTTGATGTGAAAGTTGAATATTCGACATCTTTCTTTAAGATAATATTTAAAACTCCGGCAATTGCATCAGAACCGTATTGTGCGGACGCTCCATCTCTTAAAACTTCTACTCTATCTATAGCCGCAGTTGGTATACTTTTTAAATCAACGCCAACTTCTCCTTTACCAGGAGTTCTATTTAAATATACTTGAGCACTTTGGTTTTTACGCTTTCCATTAATTAAAACTAATGTTCTACTTGGCCCTAGACCTCTTAAGTCTGCTGGGTCGTAATGTGCAGTTGCATCAGAAATGGCTTGGTTTTGAGAGTTGAAAGATGGTACTTTAAAGACTAACATTCTATCAAATGTTGGTTTTCCGCTATTTTGCAATTCAGAAACATCTATATTATCTATAGGTACAGGGGAATCTAAAATTGTTCTAGGTTTTGCTCTGTTACCAGTAACAACAACTTCATCTAATGCGTTGTCCTCATTAATAACAATGTTTAAATACTCTGTTGTTGAAACTTTAACTTGTTTAGTTGCAAAACCCATAGATGATATCACCAATGTTATAGGTAGATTTTTTACTTCTAAATTGAATTCTCCATTTTCATCTGTAGTAGTTCCGTTTGATGTGCCCTTAACAACTACATTCATGTAAGGTAAAGCTTCTCCAGAAGCATCTGTTACTTTTCCTTTAATTGATTGTGCCATCATTCCTAAAGGTAGCATCAACATAAAAGCAGCTGTAAATAATTTCAATAAATACTTTTGTTTCATAAATAATTAAATTAATTAATAAATTTGAGTTCACTTACCATAAAAAAGTAAGTGTCTTTTTTAGTAATAAGACGATAAAACAAAAAGTATACTCTAAATATTTTGAATTTTTTTCAGAAAAATTAAAATAAGATTGATAAGTATTTAATGCTTAAATATTTATACTAAATTTTGTGTAGTAAAAAGCCCCATTTGTTCCCATTTGTGTAGCGTCCCATAAACCTCCACTATCTGTAAAAGTATTTTGTCTACTTGGGTAAATATTAAGTAAATTATTTATTCCTATTTGAAAGTTTAAAATTGTATTTAATTGATATCTAAAATGAATATCAGTTGTAAATTTAGGTTTATAATTGTCAGTTGCTGCTGCTAATCTTTCTTCTTCAGAATCGTTAAAATTGGAAAGATCTTGTGTTATCTGCCAATCAATTAATTCTACACTGCTAAAACGCGTAATATTTACTGATGTTGATAATTTTTTATATTGATAATTAATACCCAAGTTAAATTTACTTTTAGGGGCAGATGCTAATAAAAATTGTTGCTCTCTTTTTCCAAAAAACGTCTCTTTATCTAACATTTTATTGTTAATACTAGTAATTTTCATTGTATTAATATTACCAGAGAAATCAATTTGAAGTTTACTATAATCAAATTTTTTCTGCCAATTTAATACTAAGTCTAAACCTGTTGTTTTGGTATTTACGCCGTTTGCAAAAAACTGAACATTATCAATATCTAAATTTAGACTACTTGCATTAAAATTACCGCTTAAAATAATTCTATCCTTTATAGAAACGTAGTAAGCATCTATAGTTGCATTAAATGATGGACTTAATCTTGCCGTAAATCCTAAACTTAAATTTCTGGCACTTTCCTCTTTTAACTTCTCAATATTAAACTTTCTTGCAATTGGGCTATTGTTAGCAACTAAAAGTGATTCTGTAGGTGTATCTCCAATAAAATTTGTGAATGTTAAGTTGTAGTAACTTTGTGCCAAAGAAGGAGCTCTAAAACCTGTACTTAATGAGGTTCTTAAATTAAATATATCGGAAATTTTATATCTAGAGGCTAACTTATAATTTAATGTACTTCCAAAATCACTGTAATACTCATATCTCAAGGCCGTAGCGAGCATCAATTTTTTTGAAAAATCGAGTTCTGTATCTATGTAAATTCCAAAATTAGATCTATTTCTATCTACTGCATTGTTTGGAGAATATCCTGGAAATCCTTGTGCTCCTCCAGGTCTTACTTTTCCATTAAAGGTTGGGTAATCTACAAAAGGTGTTTCTGAGTTTACAATATTTCCGTTAATATCATATGCGGCATAAGAATCTTGTTCACCTGCAAATATTTTATATTTATCTAATCTGTATTCGATTCCCAATGCAATGTTATATCCAATATTTTCTCTTAAAAAATATTTAGAAAAATCAATACTTGTTGTATTCTGAATTAACTCATGCCCCCCAGCATCAAATTCTGTTGGAGAGTATTCCTCTAGTGTAGCATTGAGCGTATTTTTAATAAAATAATGAAAATTATTTCTTCCAAAAGTATTATTTATATCAATATTCCAATCTTTAAAACTTGTCATTAATCCAAAAGAAAAGGAATTATCTATAATATTAGAGGTTATTAATGGGTTAAATCCATTTGGATAAAGTTCTAGAACATTCCGCTCACTTTGTGGATTTCGAGTAAATGCATATGCCTCTGTATTTTTATAATTAAAACCTCCATTAGCGTATATTTTTGAATTGTTATAAATTGGGATTTCAGTATTAAAAAAGAGGCTGACATTTTGTATGCTAGCTTGGCCATATTTTTCTCTAATGCTTGTGCCGTTTCTAAATGTTTTATCTTTGGATAAAGCTTCTGTTGTGAGATTAATAAAACCGCCTTTATTTATTTTTGTTCCATAATTTAATGATAGTTTGGATGTAAATCCATCAACTTTAGATGGTAAAGTATTATCACTATTTGCATTGTTAAGTCCTATTGTAGTGCTTACGTTAAGTTTATCATCTGCATCTTTTAAGACAATATTTAACACTCCAGCAATAGCATCTGAACCGTATTGAGCAGATGCTCCATCTCTTAATAATTCTATTCTTTTTATAGCAGAAATTGGTATTGCATTTAAATCTGTACCAGAATTTCCTCTTCCTCTGGTTCCGTATAAATTTACTAAAGATGCTTGGTGTCTTCTTTTGCCGTTTATTAAAACCAAGGTTTGATCTGGCCCTAAACCTCTTAATGTTGCAGGGTCTATATGATCTGCTCCATCCGCCCCAGATTGTTTTGTAGCATTAAATGAAGGGATTACATATTGTAAAAATTGATTTATTTCTACCTGACTACTTTTTGATGATAATGTTTCAATATCTATAAAATCTATAGCAACAGGTGTATCGTTAGCTACCCTTTTTTTATTTCTTGATCCAACAATTTGTACCTCATCTAATTCTTGGCCTGAGAATAATGTAATGGTGTAAAATTTATCTTTAATAAGTTTTAATGTCTTTGAATTGTGTCCTAAAAAACTAACTTTAACTAAGTTATCCTTATAAATTTTAAATTCAAAAGTACCATCTAAATTGGTTGTTGTGCCTATTAATAAATCTTCATCTAAAAGAGTAGCGCCATTTAGAGGTTTGTTTTCAGAACTCAAAACAATACCTTTTACAGTTATTTTTTCTTCTTTTGATATTTTTTTTACTATTGAGTCGTTCTCTAAATTTTTCTCACCTATTGTATTGTTTGAGATTTTGTAATTAATATTTTTATTATAGATAACGTAATAATTATTGCCTAAATCATCTATCTTAAAAGGAGTGAGTTTTTTTAATAGAGATAGAGATTCTTTTAAAGATAAATCTGTAAACCCTTCTTCTTGAATTTGTTCTCCTAAAAGTAAACTCGTATTATAGGTGAAGAATATTTTGTGTTTATCACTAATTTTACCTAGAAGATGAGACAACGGAATTGTTTTTGGTTCGTTATCTTGAGCTATTATTTTTTGAAAAATAAAAACAACAATAAAAAGTGATATTAGCTTTTTATTGTTAATTTTTAAATCCATTATTTAAATTATTAGGCTTATTTTTTACTGATAATAAGGGTATTATTTTTTTTAGTAATAGTTACACCTGTAGATTTTTCAATAGCTTTAATACAAATATTAATATTTGTTAATGGCACAGCACCTGTTATTAAAGTGTTTTTACTTTTAGAGTCTGTAAAAACAATAGCGTAGCCATAAGCATCTTCAATTTTCTCCATTGCTTTCGCTAAAGATAGATTTTCAAAAAGTAACGTACCATCTTTCCAAGAAGTTTTTAACGTTGAATTATAGATATTTTTATCTTCTAATACTTTATTTTCTTTTGAAGAATAAGACAAAAAGTTTCCAGGTTTCATCTTTTTTGTTTCTCCATTTTTTAGAGATAACCAAATATTACCTTCTTCTAAAAAAACAGCTGTTTTTTCTTTTTTTGTATTTACATTAAAGGTAGTTCCGTAAACTTCAACAGATAAATCATCGGTTAAAACAAAAAACTTAGCATTGGTAGTCTCTTTTTTATCAACTTGAAAGTAAGCTTCTCCAGAAAGCCATACTTTTCTACTATCATTTTTATAATAAGATATGCTAGAGTTTGAGTTTAGGTTAACATCACTACCATCCAGTAATTTTATTTTTAAGGTTTCTCCAAAATTAGTTTTGTGCGTGATTAAAGGATTTCTATTTAAAAAATAGAAACTGGTAATTATTAGCAGTAAAACTGAAGCTGCTGCAGTTATTTGCTTTAAGAAAATTACTTTTCTTTTTGGTTTTATCTGTTTTTCTTGAATTATTGTTTGCAGTTTATTCCATTCAGAAGAAACTTTTTCTTGACTTACTTGATTTCTTTTAAACGAAATACCAGTAATTAAATCTTTAGCTTTTTTAACCAAATCTTTTTTTTCAGGATTGTTTTCAATCCAAGCGTTCCAAAAATTTATGTCTGTAGCATTTTTTTGATAAACCCAGTTATTGAAAGATTCATCTTCTAAAAAATGGTTTATATGATTGTATTTTTTCTTTGTCATTATTAGTTGTTGCCTTATAAAAATATAAAGACTTTAGCGTAAATAATATACTCTATTTTTTTATTAAAATATCAATTAAATAATTTCATGATAGAAATATCTTCTTTTAGACTTTTTATGGCTTTAAAAAGAAGGTTTATAACACTTTGATAATTTATATTCATAATTTTAGCTATTTCTTTGGCTTTTAATCCGCTATAATATTTTAAATAAATAGCTTCCTTTTGTCTTTTTGGTAATCCATTTAATATTTTAGGTAGATTTGTTTTATTGAATCTTTCTGTTTCTTGTTTCTCCATTATCTCTTCAGCTGTAAATTCAAAATCAATTAAGGTTTCATTAGATACATCCAATGTTCTGTTTTTATTATTTCTATTAATTATTCTGATTAAGAAGCGTTTGTAAGATAAAAAGAGATAAGGTGCAATTTCGTCTAAATCGCTAAGATTTTCTCGATGCTCATATATATATAAGAAAAAATCTTGAAGAGAATCCTCAGTAACAGAGGTGTTTTTTGATATTTTTAATCCGTAATTATATAATTTAGGGTAGTAAGCTTCAAAAAGAACTGAAAAAGCCTTTAAATCCCCTTCTTTTAAAGATTTCCAAATAAAATGATCACTTAACTTCTCCATATTTTGCTCACAAGGTAAAAAAAAATAGCTAAACATCTTTAACCTTGTTTTAACAAAAAAAATTTGTTAAAATTGTAGTTTTGTTTTGTAAAATTATTAATAATTAATTGTCATAGATAATGGATGTAGATGTTAGAGCTATTAACGAGAAAATAGAAAGAGAAAGTGCCTTTATAGATATTCTTACTTCAGAAATGAATAAGGTAATTATTGGGCAGAAACGAATGATAGAAAGTTTGTTAATCGGCCTGTTAGGTAATGGCCATATTTTGCTAGAAGGTGTTCCTGGATTGGCAAAAACATTAGCTATTAATACTTTATCAAAAGCGGTTCAAGGTTCTTTCAGTAGAGTTCAATTTACACCAGATTTATTGCCTGCAGATGTTGTTGGAACAATGATTTACAACATGAAAGACAACGATTTTTCTATTAAAAAAGGACCAATATTTGCAAATTTTGTTTTGGCTGATGAGATAAATAGAGCCCCTGCAAAAGTACAATCTGCATTATTAGAAGCTATGCAAGAGCGTCAAATAACAATTGGTGATACCACTTTTAATTTGCAAGAGCCTTTTTTAGTAATGGCAACTCAAAATCCAGTGGAGCAAGAAGGGACATATCCTTTACCAGAGGCACAAGTAGACCGTTTTATGTTAAAAGTTGTAATTGATTATCCAAAATTACACGACGAACAAATTATAATGCGTCAAAATTTATCTGGTGGTTTTGCCACTGTAAATCCTGTAATTTCTGTTGAAGAAATTTTAAGAGCTAGAGAAGCGGCCAATGAAGTATATATGGATGAGAAAATTGAAAAATATATTTTAGATATTATTTTTGCAACTCGTTATCCAGAAAAATTTAATTTACCAAATTTAAAAGACCTAATTAGTTTTGGAGCTTCTCCAAGAGGAAGTATCAATCTAGCAAAAGCCGCTAAATGTTATGCATTTATCAAAAGAAGAGGTTATGTAATTCCTGAAGATGTGAGAGCTGTAGTAAAAGACGTATTACGCCACAGAATTGGTATAACTTATGAGGCTGAGGCTGAAAATGTAACCTCTGAAGAGATTATTAATTTAATTATTAATGAAGTAGAGGTGCCATAGAGAATTGTTGAATCGTGGAATTGTTAAGCTGTGGATAAGCAGTTAAACAACCAATTAAACAAATATATAATTAAACGATTAAACATTTGGATACTAAAGAAATACTAAAAAAAGTACGTAAAATAGAAATTAAGACAAAACGGTTGTCTAATGATATTTTTGGAGGCGAATACCATTCTTCTTTTAAGGGACGAGGTATGACTTTTTCTGAAGTACGCCAATATCAATTTGGGGACGATGTAAGAGGAATAGACTGGAATGTTACTGCGCGTTATAATGAGCCCTATGTAAAAGTTTTTGAAGAAGAGCGGGAATTAACCATGATGTTAATGGCGGATGTTTCTGGTTCAGAACATTTTGGGACTTCCAATCAATTTAAAAAAGATATCGTTACAGAAATTGCGGCAACATTAGCGTTTTCTGCTACACAAAATAATGACAAAGTAGGATTGATTCTGTTTTCAGATGATATAGAATTATTCATTCCTCCTAAAAAAGGTAAAGGGCATGTACTGAGAATCATTAGAGAATTGATTGAGTTTAAGCCTAAGAGTAAAAAAACAAACATTGATGTTGCCTTAAAATTTCTTTCTAGTGTATTAAAGAAAAGAGCAATTGTGTTTATGTTATCTGATTTTATGGATGATGATTATGAGAAAAGTGCAAAAATAGCTGGAAGTAAGCACGATTTAACAGGAATTAGAGTCTATGATAAACACGATGAAGAGATTCCGAATTTAGGAATGGTACCTATGTTAGACGCTGAAACAAACAGCTTACAATTGGTAAATACGTCTTCCAAAAATGTTAGAATAAATTATAAAGCAAATGCTTTACGTTTAACAGATTTTTTTATGAATACTTTTAAAAGAAGTGGAGCAGGAGTAATTAATACAAGGGTTGATGAGAGTTATGTCAAAAAATTATTAGGTTATTTCAAATACAAAGCAAGATAACTTTGCATGTAATATCAAGAAAAAATAAATTAGAAAATTGAAAAAAAGTAAAATAGATATCAAGCCTTCTATAGGTAAACAAGAAAATCACTTTAAGTGTTTTTCTATCTTTGAAAAGAGAGTTAGAGAAATCAGTGTATTTATCTTTTTTCTTTTTTGTATTACTCCGTTTTACGCTCAAAAATCTTTGGTTAAGGCAGAAGTAAAAACCTCTGATATTAGAATTGGTGAGCAATTTAATTATAGAATTACAGTAAAAGAAGTAGAAAATGTAATTCTACCAAAATTAGAATTGTATGGTTTAGAGGTTGTTGATTCAGCTAAAACTGACACGATTAATTATATGCTGATTAAAAATTATACAATTACAGGTTTTGACAGCGGTTCATTTTATATCCCACAACAACAAGTTTTTGTCAGAAATCAAGCTTATTTAACAGATTCTTTACTGATAAATGTAGCTACAATTCCTATTGATACTACAAAAATTAAAAAGTATGCAATAAAAGCAATCAAAAAAGAACCCTATGTTTTGGATGATTTTAAAATATATATTTATCTCTTAATTGCTGCTCTACTAATAATAGGTTTTTGGGTGTATTGGTTTGTAATAAGAAAGCAAAAGATTGAAGAAGAAAAACCAACCTATATTTCGTTAGCTCCTTATGACGAAGCAATGCATAAATTAAATGAATTAGATGAAAAATTATTGTGGCAAAACAATAAGGTAAAACAATACTACAGCGAGTTAACGGATATTATTCGAGCTTATATAGAACGTGAATTAAATATACCTGCTTTAGAAAAAACTTCTGATGAAATCATGGAAACTCTAAATGATTATTATGAAGCAAATACTATAAATACAACTAGAGAAAATATCAATAAGTTAAGAAATTTATTTCAAGAAGCCGATTTAGTAAAATTTGCGAAATCAAAACCGTTAGCCACCGAGATTCAAGAAGATAGGAAAGATGCAGAGGAAGTTGTGCATAATTTAAAACCAAAACCAGTTAGTAAGGATGAAGAATTGGAGTAATTTCGAACTTTTAAATCCAGAGTTTTTATGGTTGCTCATACTAATTCCGTTTTTAGCCATATGGTATTTTCTTATAAGAAAAAAAGATACAGCAATTTTAACCGTTCCCAGTATTAAAGGTTTTCAAACAAAACCTTCTGTTGTAAGTAAGCTAAAACCGATATTATACGTTTTAAGATTACTGGCTTTGGTTGCAATTATTTTTGCTTTAGCAAGACCTAGAAATGTATCTGTAAGTAAGAGAACAAAAAGTAATAAAGGAATAGATATTGTTATGGCAATAGATGTTTCTGCAAGTATGCTTGCCAGAGATTTAAGACCAAATAGACTAGAGGCCTTAAAAAAAGTAGCGGTGGCTTTTGTAAATAAAAGGCCAAATGATAGAATAGGTATTGTAGTTTATGCAGGAGAAAGTTTTACACAAACTCCAATCACCAGTGATAAATCTATAGTAAAAAGAACAATAGAACGTTTGCAATGGGGGCAATTAGATGGAGGAACAGCTATAGGAATGGGTCTAGGTTCTGGCGTAAATCGATTAAAAGAAAGTAAGGCAAAAAGTAAGGTTATTATTTTATTGACTGACGGAGTTAATAATTCAGGAAATATAGATCCAAGAACAGCAACAGAACTAGCAAAGGAATTGGGTATTAAAGTATATACTATTGGAATTGGTACAAACGGAATGGCGGATTTTCCTTGGAGTAAAGATCCAAGAACAGGACAATTAAATTTTAGAAAGCAGCAAGTAGAAATAGATGAAAAGCTTTTAAAAGAAATTGCTAAAGAAACCAATGGCAAGTATTTTAGAGCAACAAATAATGATAAGCTAGCTCAAATTTATGCTGAAATTGATAAGCTCGAAAAAACAAAAATTGAAGAATTTAAATACTATAATTATCAAGAAATGTATAGGGTTTTAGTCTTTTTGGCTTTAAGTTTACTCTTGTTAGAATTTTTATTAAAAAATACGGTATTTAAAAGTTTTATTTAACAAATGTATAGATTAGAAGAACCAATTTATTTTTACTTTTTAGCAATCATTCCAATAATGGTTGTAGTTTTTCTGTCAGTTTTGTGGTGGAAAAAAAGAACACAAAAGAGATTTTCTGATATAAAATTGTTGGAAAAAATTGCGCCAAATACTTCGATATTTAAGAATACTTTAAAGTTAATTATGTTAGTTTTAGGGATTTCGTTTTTAGTCATTTCTTTAGTGAATCCTAAAATGGGCTCTAAGCTAAAAACTGTTAAAAGAGAGGGTGTAGATGTCGTTTTTGCGTTAGATGTTTCTAAAAGTATGTTGGCAGAAGATATTGCGCCAAATAGATTAGAAAAAGCTAAGCAAATTATCTCTAAAATAATTGAAAAGTTAGGTTCAGACAGAGTTGGAGTTATTATATACGCAGGTAATGCTTACCCATTATTACCAATAACTACAGATCATGCAGCTGCAAATATGTTTTTACAAAATGCGAATCCAGATATGGTTTCTAGTCAAGGAACAGCTATAAATGAAGCATTAGAATTGGCAAAAACATATTATAATAACGATGAACAAACTAATCGTTTTTTAATCATTATGTCAGATGGAGAAGACCATCAACAAGAAACTAAGCAAATGGCCCAAAACTTGTCTAATGATGGTGTAAAAATTTATACAGTAGGTGTTGGTACAGAAAAAGGAGGACCAATTCCTATGCGTTTAAACGGGGAAATGATTGGCTATAAAAAAGATAGAAAGGGTGAGACTGTAATAACAAAACGTCAGCCAGAAGTTTTAGCGGAAATTGCTGATGTTGCTAATGGTAGGTTTATAGATGGTAATTTTACTGAAGAGCCTGTAAAACAACTTTCCGAGATTATTGCAAATGCTCAAAAAAATGAGTTTGAAACGAAGCAATTTTCAGATTATAAAGATCAGTTTCAATGGTTTTTAGGAATAGCAATCTTGTTTTTATTGTTAGATGTTTTCTTATTTGATAAAAAAACGATGTGGGTAAGAAAGGCTGATTTATTCAATGAAGAAAAATCAAAAAAATAGTTAAAATGAAAAGGAGAAACCGCATTATTCTATAGTTATTTCATCTAAAAACAACCAAGTATCTCCTCCGTTTCCTAAATGCCAATCGGGGCAAACACCATAGTTTTTTACTTTTATTTTGATGAATCTTCCCTGAATAGGAGAATTGAATTTTTTCTCAAAACCTTTTATAGCGGCGGTGACTTTCTCGCCACTCTGAGAAGCCCACCCCTCCCCATATCGTTTCTCTAGTTGTGCTTGGAAAGATACTCGGTTAAGATAGTCCGCTTTAGAATACCCCATCTCTATTGCCTCAAAAGGGGACAGGTACTGACCCACGTTCTTAGGGTCTTTCTCCGCAAGTTTAGCCTTTAACATCGCCTGTCCGATCTGCGGAACTGACATCTCACCCCACCCCTTATCCTTAGCGGCGTAAGCGAGTTTGTGGTTCTTAGCTAAATCTGCTCTAAAGTCCGTGCTGTTCTGGAGGAACTTCTTTTGTTCATGTGGCTTTGCGGCGGTAAACGCGCTTGCTCCGATAGCCTCTTTACCCATCGCGTTCTTGGTCATCTTGTCGTAGACTGTGTTCAACTCAGGCTGAGATGTGTACCCCATGTACTGATCTTTGATAAGATCCTCAGCTTCAAGTTTCCGTTTAGTTTTGTCAAGATCGTCTTGACGGTTGAGTTGCCGCGTAGCCTTTGCCGCCTCACTAGCCTTGTACTCTTTATCTATTCGGAGAAAGTCTGCCCGATCATCCTTAGCATCTTGGAGTAACTCGTTTTCCATAGCCGCAGTATCTGCCGCATCGTCACGCACCGATGCGTCATACTCTCTCTTCTCAAGCTTCTGAGTCTCGCCGTAAGCACGTTGTTCGTCTAGCCTCTTCTGATATATAAGTTGTTGCCTTGCATCCTTCGCTTGCTGTGCGTACACAGTAGCCCCATGCTCTGCCGCCCCTCTAACCGCCTTAGAAAACCAGTTACCCATTGCGACCTCCCTTACCACCAATTAAACTTCCTGATGCGCGGATCGCTCCTTGCAACTCATCGTCAGGTATGTGATCAAGGGCGTTACCCATCTGTTCTTCACTACCACCATATTCATCTACTATAATTTTCTTCTCATTCTCCAATT
>CAJWAC010000042.1 GCA_913020555.1 uncultured Polaribacter sp.
GCAAGCATATAAATAAAAAAAGCTTACGCCTTACTTCTAGACAAGTATAAGCATAAAAAAACCGAGCATAAAGCTCGGTTTTCATAATATACAATTAATCTACAACCTTATTGCTTCACAAATTTAGCAGTTCCAGTTGTTCCGTTTACATTATACTTCACTAAGTAGATACCAGAAGTCAGGTTAGATACGTCAATAGATTCGCTAGTTTTGTTAATGTCTAAACTCATCACTTTTTTACCTAAAACATTAAAGATATCTGCGTTCTGAATAGTTTCTTTAGCAGAAATATTTAACCTGTTAACAGCTGGGTTTGGGTACATTGAAAATCCTAACAAATCATTGTTATTTACACTTGCTGTTGCAGCTCTGTAGAAATATAAATTATCATACCATGCTAAATTATTCAAATTAGCAGATGTGATTCCAAACTGATTTAATTTATCAAAATTTGATAAATCCACTTGAACATCAATAGAAATCCAAGTTCCAGCTTCTAAAGCTGGGTTTGAAGCATCATTGAAATTTACTTCTAATACATCATTATCAGCTGTATCTACAAATTTCAAATTCCAAACCTTATCAGTAATATCAGTACCATCTGCAATAAATAAATCAACATGCATATGAGTAAATGCGGAAGCATCAATAGATGTAAATTCTATACCTTGACAGGGATTAGATTTCCATAATAAAATTTTATTCCCAGCAACATCAACTTCTTCAACTGAACCAGAACCACACCAACCTGCATCAAAATTAGTTACTGCTGTCGGTGTGTAAGTATCACTAAACAAAGATATCACATCCCAATCATTTCTTGCAGGGGGTACAGATGCCGTTGTGGTAGGTGCAGTTGGACCTGCAGGTGGATCTACACCAATTCCGCTAATATTATCAACATAAAATACTCTATCTGTGGGTGAACTAATAAATGTGCTAGTGCCAGAATCCCAATTGTAGTAAATTACAAAAGCACCATATTCTCCGTTAGCAGTTGTTGTGTTATCAAAGCCTTGATCAAAAGTAAATGTCAACGTTTCCCAACCAGTCCCTGTGTGTGAAGCAGATGTTGTAGAATCTGGAGCACCAGAAACACCGGACACAACTTTGGGCGCAATAGTTATTGCTTCTAGTGAGTAAACATCCATTGACATAGATTTATCTGATGTTAATTGAACATTTTTAGATAATGCAATATTTATACCTTGCCAAACAGTACCCGCAGTATTCGAAGTAAGCATTGCAACCTTTCCTCTAGTTCCTCCAGACGCTGGATCATCAGCTATTACTGCTGCTGCATCTCCGAATGGACCTCCTAATCCACCATTTTCAAAGTCCTGTAAAACTTCTTGTGAAAACCCTAATGAAGTAATCAAAAAGGCAAATAATAAAGTAATTTTTTTCATAATAGTTAAATATTTTTCGTTATAGTACAATATTAACTTAAATATATTCATTATTACCATTTACAACCACAACAAAAAACATACAACAGCAAGAAAAGAATTAAATTTTGTTGAATAAACAATGTTTAACTCGAAAATAGCAATATTTTTTAAAACAAGCATTTTCAACAGATTAACAATTAAAAAAATAATGTATAGGTAATGTATGGCTAAAATTTAGTGTTGTTTCGCTAAAATTAGATATCGTATAGTTTTAAATTATAAAAAAACTCTATAAATATTAATTTATAGAGTTCCTTATATTTTGAGAATTTTAATTTGAAATTAAAACTTCAAATTTTCATGTTTGTCCCAAAGCCCCCAGTAAGCGCCAACAACTCCCTCTGCTCCAACTTTCCAAGATTCATCAAAAGAAGAGAAATAAAAGATTTCAATATCTTCATTTTTTGTCCAAGCCATTGCATTTATAAAATACTTCATTGCATTTTCTCCTGTTGAGTGCGCTCCTCCTAAACTTTCTCCTTGACTGGGCCATCCCGTTTCTGTAATAATTACTTTTTTACCGTTAGCGGCTTCAGATGCTAAACCAAACATTTTTTGCATATGCGCTAATGAATACTCAATACTACAACCTTCCCAATAAGGGTAACAATTTGCTAAAATAACATCACAAGCTTCTGTAATTTTTGGTCTATGTGCAAATTCATAGTAGGCATCTACGTATCCTACAGGAATATCCATACCTTTTAAAGCATCTTTAACTCTATGAATATACCCTAATAATTCTTCTTCAGTTAAGTCTTTACGATACATAACCTCATTACCAACAGCTGCAATGTCTACACATCCCTCTTTGGCCAATTGAATTAAACCCGCAATTTCCTCTTCATTCTTTTCCATGTCATCACCTAACCAAGCACCTACTAGGTTTTTAATCCCGTGCTTTTTAGCCATTCTTGGAACATGTTCATTACCTTCTATACAAGAAAAAGAACGAATCCATTTTGTATGTGGCTTTAATATTTTTACTCTTCTTTCAACTTGTTCTTCAGTAATTGTGTCACCTGGTTCTTGGCCATCTTCATACATGCTAAAACAAATCCCATGCATCCCTGCATCCAGTGTTTCTCTCCAGATTTTTACTAAATCTTCATTTTTTTCATATTTACTAAAATCTACTCCAGAGCTTTCTGAATAATTCGATTTTAATTTAAAATGATGTTCTTCTCTATATGACATTTTTTATTTATTTAATTCTATTTATAATTCTCCTCTACGTTCTACTAATGTTTCTTTAATTTCTTTTGCCCTGGTTTCACTCAAACTGTAATTCCACATAATCCAAATAGCCAATGCCGCAGTAGATGCAGGAATAACAACATCTGCAATTCTTAAACTTGTTAAAGTTTCTGCTGTTTGTTGAGCAGCTGCACCATCAAAACCTACAAATTTTAATACAGCACCTCCTAAAACTAAGGCTAAAGCCTGACCTAACTTTACCATCCACCAATAAATTGCTCCAAAAGTTCCTTCTTTTCTTGGCATTCCGTTTTCCAACTCATCCAAGTCGCAAACATCCGCTGTCATACTCATCATTAAAGTAAATAACCCACCTAGACCAAAAGCCATAAATGGTATTGGCATAAATAATAACCAGATATTCTCAGGATCAAAAGCCCACCATTTTAAAATATATCCTACAATTGAAATTGCTGTAGAATAAACAAAAGCTAATCTTTTACCCCACTTATTTGCCATCCAAGAAACAATGGGAATAACACCAAAAGCTGTAATTAAAGCTGTTACTGTAGAAAACCAAGCCGGTAAAGTTCCGGCATCATCATAACTACCATTAAACATATAGAATACAATAATATAAACACTAAAAGCGGCAACCATTTGAAAACCGTTGAACACTAAAAATGTAGCTCCACAAAGCCTTGTAAAAGGTTTATTTTTTGCAACTTGACCAATTCCTCTAAAAAGATCCATCAAGTTAGAACCCAAAGATTTGAAAGAAATTTCTTTTCTATTTTCCATATTAGCAGAATCAATTCCTTTACAGAAAAAAGCAGGTAATATCCCCAAAGCAATACAAACTATACCCACAATTACAGATAATTTACGCACTCCATTCGCCTGTACAGCTTCTAAAGTAGCTTTAGCAGAATCTGCTTCGCTTAAACCTAAAGATGCAATTCTACTAATTTCTTCCGCAGATATTGGTAACATATCTGGATCACTAATAATCACCCAAAACCAAGGTACAATCATCCAAGCGATCTGACCTATTGTTTGAGAAAAAGCCATTAAACGTGTTCGCTCATTATAATCTGACGTCATTTCATACCCTAAACCAACTAATGGAGTTGCAAACATGGTATTTCCAATCAAAAAAACCATTGACATGATTAAAAAATACCAGAAATTATAGTTTTGGGTATTTTCAGGGTCTAATTGCCATAATAAAGCAAATAAAATACCGCTTAAAATTGCCCCTACAAAAATGTATGGTCTTCTTCTACCCCACTTGGATTTTGTATTATCCGAAATAAAACCCATTATTGGGTCTGTAATGGCATCAAAGATTCTAGGTAATCCTCCTAAAAGTCCAGCCAAAAAAGGATCCATTCCAAATGCTGTAAGTAAGAAGAACATAAAAACACCTAGTGCACCAGGTAGTAAATTTAATACTAAGTGTCCTGAACCAAATGCGGCTTTTTGTCCAAATGGTACTTTACCTCTTGAAGGTGTAGTAGATTGTGTTGACATATATTATAAGTTTAAGTTAGTTTATTTTTAATTTGGAATAACAATTGTCTGAATTGCTTGTCCTTGAATATTTATTTTTACACTTTTTTGATTCAGTGTTAATTGTATATTTTTTGTGCTTTCTTTTTCATTGAAAATAACAACAGCGATAGAGCCATCAGTATTTTCTGCAGCTGTAATCATTATATCCTTATCTGTATAATTCACTTCTATTACCTTTGCTTCTGGTCTTATGAATTTACTAAAATGGGATAATGTGTAATATAAAGGTGTAAAATATACTTCATCTGTTTCTGGGTTCACAATAACGGGTGCAATACACCAATTTTTAAACCAGTTTGGACCTCCTTTAGTATCTAAAACCATATTCCAGTCTATCCATCCATCAACATAATTATTTAAACAACCAATAATATCTCTAGCATATCTGTTTACAGGTGCGTATTTTGGATGCATAGGTTTGTCTTTTTCTGGCGCCCAATCCCAACCCCAATCTGTAGCTTCTTTTTTCCAGTACCAAGCATCATCTTTCCAAACAGGAACTTGTGCATCTATACAAGCCTCTGACTGAATTAAGTATTTATTAGGAGCTTTTTTATGAGCATATTGTAATTCTTCTGGATAATAATGAAAAGTACTTGCATACCAATGAATTGCGGTTCCGTCAAAATACTTTGATGTTTCGTCATTTTTATATTGAGAATCTACCCATTCGTTTAAGTGCTCTCTATTTTGATCATATCCTAAAATCTTTACATTAGGATAATCTCCTTTTAATTTTGGACCTAAATGATTTTGAACAAAGTTGGTCATTTCATCAGGAGAATAATGCATACTTTCCCAATTATTCCCGTTCCCTAAGGGCTCATTTTCTACTGTAAAACCCCAAATATCTATGCCTTCTTTTTTATAAGCAGATACATATTTTGAGAAAAATAAAGCCCAAGTATCATAATATTCAGGTAATAATTTACCACCAACCCAATTTTTGTTGTCTTTCATCCAAGGAGAGGCTGTCCAAGGAGAAGTTAATATTTTAAAGCCATCCTTTGAGACGGCCATTGCATCTTTTATCATTGGAATGATATCACCTCTATCTTCCTCAATTGAAAAATGTTTTAACTCTTTATCGTCTTCTACTGGAGCATATGAATATTGACTTAGCGAAAAATCACAAGAATTCATATGAGTTCTTGTTAGTGAATATTTAGCACCACTTTCTCCAAAATAAGCTTCAATAATTGAATCTCTATTTTTTTTACTTAATTGATTTAATAAATATGCTGTGGCTTCTGTAAAAGAGCCGCCAAAACCAGTGATTGTCTGTTTTTGAAAATTGGGTGCCAGTGTTACTTCTACCAATTCAGATTCATTTTGATTCGTGCCAAAATTCTCTAATTTGGTTAAGTTATTTCCGTTGGCAGAAGTTTCATAAACCTCTATTACTAATTGTTCTTCTTTTGGAGCGCAACTTATAATCATAATTGATAAAAATAAATAGTATAAATAGTTAATCGATTTCATAGTAATTTGAGTTAAATTTATCTTGGATAATCAGTATTTGGCACTAAAACAGTTTTCATTAACTCCTCTTTATTGCCATTGAAAGTTTTTGTAATTTGTTTTCCATCTCTGGTTAAACCTTTAAAAATTCCTTTGTCAACTAAATCCCAAATAGGATATTTAGCCTCTCCTTTTAAAGTTATCAAACCAAAATGGTTTTCTGAACCTAATGGGTTTCCTGCGTCTTTCCACTGTTCATCAAAAGCTTCAAAATAAAAACAAGAAATACCAGCTTCGTTTGTCCATTCTCTTAAATGTTTAAAGTATAAACCTTGTTTATATTCGTCTGTAGCTCTAGAACCATTGACTCCATAATGTCCACTAGAAATTGTAGCCCAACCTGTCTCACCAATGTGAATGGTTTTTGTACTATCTATACTGTGTACATATTTTTTAACATTATTATAATGCATTTTTGCAAAATTTAAAGCGCGTAACATTGAATTATCAACTTTTTCGGTATCTGATAAATCTTGTTCATTATCTGGAACTGTCCAAAATGCTGGATTATAATGCGAATTATGATAAGCATATGTATGCATAGAAACATAATCTACAGCTTTAATTAAATCTTCTAAATCTTTCACTTTGTATTCATCTTCTCCTCCACCCCAAGAGGCAAAATCATCTGAACTTGTGATCCATAATTCTTTAGAAAGTTTACCTTCTTCCTTAAGATTTTGTAAGTGATTTACCCATTTTAAAATTACATTAGGCTGCACAAAATAACTTGTAGCCCATTTTACCATTGCTTCATTACCAACAGCAATTACCTTTACAATATCTGGGTATTTATTCGCCAAAGCTACTGCTCTAGCTATTTCTCCTTCATTTTGTGCACTTTCTATATTATGATCTGGAGCTTTATCTGTCCAAGCATTTAAGCAATCTATCCAAGCGCCTAACATTACATACATTTCAAAATTATGATCCTCTTTTTTTAATTGAGAAATGGCTTCTAAAATATTTGATGCATGCGGTAATTTTGGTTGCACATTATAGGTTCTTAAAATACGAATTCCCATAGCGTGTAATAGTTTCAAGTCTTCTTTTAACTCCGGAATTGTTGGTTGTACTTCTCTAGAATTGGCTCTATAACCTCCATAAGAAATTGCTAAATATTCTGGATTTCCTAAAATGTCAGCAGCTGTTAACTCTTTTTTTGTCTTCAAAATTGGCTCTTCTTTAATTTTTGATTTTACACAAGATATCATAAAAACTAAGATTGTTAAATAAAGAAATTTTTGTAATGTTTTTTTCATTTTTTGTCTCATTTTATGATAAAATCTGATTTAATTTTAAAACGATTCTATAGTTAATATTTCAATCCATACCCAATTTCGAATAATGGCTTTACACTATTATCCCAAAAATTTGGTCCGTATTTTTGTTTATAATCTTCTATTGATTTAGGCCAGGAATGTGGAAGCTTACCAGAGAAATTATAATCTCCAAAAAGTACCTCTGCAAGTCCATCGCCTTCAGAACCCATTAACCAAGCAGCTACAAATGCATCTGATTGATCAATTTGATCTGTAACCACTAGCGGTCTTCCAGATATTAAAATAACCACGGTCTTAATTCCTTTTTCTTTATACGCTTTTATATAGTTTTGATGTTCTTTGGTTAAGGTTAATTCCAAATCATTTGATTCGTGACCAATATCACCAAAAAACTCTGCGTATGGTTTTTCTCCAACCACAATAATTGCAACATCGGCATCGTAATGTTTTCCTGTTGCATTTTTATCATAGACGATTTCTCCTTTTGTTTGCTTTTTTAATCCTTCTAAAATGTTGGTAGCTCCCTTATAATTGTCATCTTTTCCTTGCCAATCTATAGTCCAACCACCAGATTGTAATCCAGACGAATTCGCATGTTCTCCAACAACTACAATTTTTTTCATTTCTTTTGATAATGGCAATAATTTATCTTTATTTTTTAGTAAAACTAAAGATTCTCTTACAGCTTGTTTTGCAATTTTTCTATGTGAGCTATTACCAATCTTAGCAATTAATTCTTCATTTGGAAAAGGGTTTTCAAATAATCCTAATCTAAATTTTTGACGCAAAATTCTTCTTACTGCATCATCAATTCTAGACATATTAACGGAACCATCTTTAATACCTTTTGCCAAACCATCTTGAAAATCTTCTAAATCTCCATCAACAGCCATAACTACATCTACACCAGCATTTATAACATCATTACCGTTAAAGCGTGAATAAGCTTTCCAATCGGAAACTAAAATTCCATCAAAATTCATTCCTACCTTTAGGGTATCTGTAAGCAGTGCCTTATGATTATGCATTGATATTCCTGATATTGAATTAAATGAAGCCATAACAGCCCCAACTTTTTCTTTAACGGCAACTTTATAAGGAGATAAAAGGCGTTCTTTTATTTCATAAGTTGATAAAGAAGTATTACCTCCTTCAACACCAAAATCAGTGGCGCCATCACCTACAAAATGTTTTGCTGTTGCCATGACCGTTTTTGAATCAGACAGATCTCCTTGATGTCCTCTAACTGAAGCTCTGGTTAATTTTTCTGTAATTTCTGTACTTTCAGAAAATGCCTCATACACTCTTCCCCATTTTTCATTATAAGGAATAGCAATACAAGGTGAGAACACCCAATTAAAACCAGTTGCTTGGCTTTCTATTGCTGTTATCTTTGCGATTTCCTCTACTAAATTCTCATTTTGAGTAGCTCCTAAAGCAATATTATGCGGAAAAATAGTTGCTCCTTCATAAGTATTTTGACCATGAACAGCATCCACTGCAAACAATAAAGGAATTCCTAATCTAGTAGAAAGTGCTTCCTTCTGTAATTGGATAAATCTTTTTTGCCAATCTAACGCTGTTTTACCTGGTAAAGTTCCTTGAGTATGAATTACAGAACCAATGAATTTTTCCTTAATATGCGCATCAGCAGATTCTTCAAAATGTCTTATTTGCGACATTTGTCCGATTTTCTCCTCCAAAGTCATTTGACTTAAAAGAGCTTCTACTTTTTCTTCTATTTGCATATCTTTATTTGAACTCATTTCTTTTTTACAGGAAAAATGGACTAGAATTAAACAACACAAACCATATTTAAGGTAGTTGTTTTTCATCAATTTATCTTATTAAGGAAACTTTTATATGATTAATTTCATTTGTTCTATTAAACAATTGATTGCTAATTTTTTTATTTAATGATAATTTATTAAAACCTTCATTTTTGTCATCATTATAAACCACCTCTACATAATCTGAATCTGATTTTATATAGATAATTGGTACTTGGCAATATGTATAACAAAGTTGATTTTTAGCGATATTCAAAACTTTTTTATTGCCATTGACATCAATGTAATTGAAAGTTTGAGCGGTATCTAAAAATTCGTTATTTTTTAGAAGACTTGGCTTAAATACCACACATCCATCCTCTACTAAAACACCTAATTCACCAAATCTGCTTAGTAAGTCTTCTTTTACTTGACCTGTCATGCCTGGTTGCTGAGCACCTTTTGTAGCTGGTGTGTGTGAATACGCATCTGTAGGAAAAGCGCCATACAAATCTGGTGATTTGTGCACTCCAATACCTGCATTTATTTCATAATAATGGTCTAATAATTTACCAATAACAACATCATCTTCATTAGTGTTTACCGCTAATAAACAATTTTCTTGCACTGCTAATAACAGCTTAGAAACCATGTGCCAATAAATGGAACCTAAACCTTCATATCCAAAAAATGTACCTGAACGTCCTGTAAATGATTTATGATTGAAAGTTTCTTCGAAAACCTCTAAAACATAAGGTTCATCTTGAGCTATTAGTGTTTTGTAAGTTTCTGATAAATCTGATAGTGCAACCTCTACACTATTTGAATTATTAAAATTACCATTAAAATGATAATTCCCTAAAATATCTTTTTCTATTATTGTTTTGTTTCCATCTGCAACTAATTGTTGCAATAGTTCTGAATTTTCTACTTTTTCTGATGGAATGTTATTTTTATCCGTAAATCTTGGTAAATTTTTATTTGGATAAAGGATATAGCTGTATTGATCTGGTCTAAATAATGCAGAACCTTTTAGGCCGTCTAATAATTCTAATGCTTGTTTAGGTGATAAATAACCAGAACTTAAAGCTGCAACCTGACCTTCTAGCATTTCTGACAAATATGAAATTGAAACTTCATTCTCATTTTCTACTGTCATTAAATTATAAGCGTGATACATATTATCAGCCCTTTTATTTGCTCTAATACTATGATCTAGATAGTTTTTAGTGATTGCAAAAAAATGTAACAAGGAGGTTTTTGTTACTTCTGTTTTATTTGTTGAGAAACCATTTTGATAAATATTTTCTCTGTAAGTAGATGCGGGATTTCCTAGACCATCTAAAACTCTTTTTCTTTCATTATCTGTAACATTTCTTGATAAAATTGTAGCATTTCCATCTAAAGTTGTTAGTATCTCCTTAAATAATAAAGCTACTTCCTCCGAAACCTGGATATTATTAACTTCTGCCTTTTCTACAACGCTTTCAAAGAAATTAATAAATCTTCTCAAATAATACAAAGTTACCATAGAAACACCGTTGCCAACTAAAGCATTGTTGGCGTCATTCCATTCTGGTCTTTGGGTATTTAACCAAATACCCCCTTCTGGTATAAAATTAGATACTTTTGCTAAAACTGTAACTAAAAGCTTTTCTATTAAATTTACTTTGTATGGAGTATCATTTTTATCTTTTAATAAAGAGCCATCTGCTCCTAATTTTTCTCTTCTTTGTTCAATTACTTCTTGTAATCTGTGATCAAAATCTATAGTATCTTTTGAATTCTTTAAAATATCTGAATATGATTTTATTACATAAGGGACATTTGCATAAACAAAAATATCATCATTGAATAAATCTGATAACTTAGCTGGGTAGTGCTTTTCTATAAATTCTAAAAACTTTAATAAATAAATAATTTGATGATCTCCCCAATAACCAATGTAAGACCAAGGATCATTTTCTTCAATTACTTCCCAATCAAAACCATCTTTTGTTACTCTGTAAGGATTATAACCTTCAAAAGTAGTTGCGTTTAAAAATTTATGAATCATACTCTCTATAAATTGAGGGTATGAATGTGCTAAGGCTTCCCAGTTTTGAAAAATGTCTCTCCAGTTTCCTTCATAATCTAAGATTTTAGAACCATCCTCGTTTCTTGTATTTATAGAAAATTTGTTCCAAGGTCTACTCGGGTCTCCATGTCTTCTGCTAAATTTTAATGGAAGATATTCCAAGCATAATCTTTTAAAATCTTTATCAGAATCCGCATCCGCTAAATCCTTTATAGATGAAAGTGTAAATGTTTCGGGTAAATTTTCTAAAGAAGATTTTTTAGCTGCAAATACTTGCTTATTAGCTTTTGATAAATAAGTGATAAAATCAGCTCTTTCAATGGTGTAGTTATCATCAAAAATACCGCCTCTCATGATATTGAAAAGCGTATTTGAGAAATGTCTTGTATTTACTAATGGATCGTTAGATAATTGTAAACCATCTGAAGCTGCTGCCAAGTTGATTAATTTTGTTGTACCTAATTCAATATCTGTTTCTAAAATCTCTTTAAGATTTTTATCACTTTTAATCAATTCTGAAATGCGAGTCGCATCAGAAACTGTTTGATTTAAATTTGCAATTTGTAACCAAGATTTTTCGGTATTAGCTTCTAAAGAAATATCTGCATTTATAAGATAGGCTCCTTTTTCTGCCTTCATATCAACTTCCTGTTGCAGTTCTAAACCCCTTCTAAAATTATTCATTTGAAGTGTAGATAGCAAATAAGTTGGACTTTCTAAACCTAAAGACCAAACCAAATTGGCTTTCAAAGCTTCGCTTGGCTCTGCTTTATCCACAATAATTGCGCTTAAGGCATAAATACCTAAACCTGAATCTGCTTCTAATTCACATTTTTTATAAGCATCTACCAAATTACTGCGAATACCTTGAATGTCTGAACCTACTCCATAAGGCAATAAGTTTTGAAAACCGTCTAAAAGTGAAATTTGCAGATTATCATTAGATAAATTTACTAAGGTTGCTTTTCTTACAAATCCAAATTCGTCACTAGAATTCCATTCATATTTGAAAACAATATCTAAATCTTCATTTATTTCTTCAAAAATTATTTTATTCCCATAAATGTTTTTGTAAATATTTCTTGATATTTGAAAAATACCTGCTTGTCTATCGGAAAAAGGTTCCCATAAATGAGTATTTCCATTTTTCTGGATTCTAAAGATTGATTTACAACCAGTAGTTTCCGACAATTCTGTTATCTTATCATCTGTATAATAAGGAAATAAGGAGAATTCTGCGTTTTTTCTACCCGCTGTTAAACCTCCGTTGCTTGATATAAACATCCAATGGTTGGAGTCTGAGACAATCGTCATAAAAAATGGACGCATTGTATGACTGTTAGATATCTTATAAAAAGATTCGTTACCTATATTTATTAATTCTCCTTTTACTTCTAAAGTGGTATTCTTAATCATTATAAAATTATACTTAAAACATATCTTTAGATATGAAAACTTGATTTTTATTTTTAAATTTTATAGCTAAATATCAATGAAGTTATTTTACAAACTTCTTTAAAAAATGGTTTCGTAAAAAATGGTTTGGAAGTAATTTACTACTCCCAAACCTTTACAATTTATTGTGTTTGAATTATGTCATCGAAATAATATACATCTCCATCACAGGCAGTATTTCTCTCAAAATAAATAATCATATTTTGGAAAACACCAGAACTTACATCCGAGAAATCGAAAGTTAATTCCTGCCATTCGCCAACCTGAGTTATACTTGCTACGCGATCTACAAATGGATTGTTATTTGGAAAAGGTTTAAATTCAAGTAATAGCGTAACATCTGTAATTTGCGTTTCTGCTAATACTTTAACTTTAAAAACCTTGTTTGTCATTGTAGAAAAATCTAAAGCTGTGTCTAATAAAAAACCAGAACCTGACCAAGTTTCACAACCAGCTACTTTGACATATTGAGAAACATTACAGCTAGAATTTACTGCGTCTAAAACAGGATTACTTACAATTCCTCCGCCAATATTACCAAAGGCATCAAACATTGATTTGCCATCTGTATTTAAAAAAGTCATATTTAAATCTCCTGCAGCAGGATCTCTGTTTTCATCAGTTTCATCTACACAACCATCAATTAAAATTGTACTTGTTGATGTATTTGATTCTCCTTGGTCATTTGATGCTGTTAAAGTTACTGTGTAAGTTCCATTAACATATCTTTTTTCAGGATTGATTAAAGTTGAGGTTGTTCCGTCTCCAAGATCCCACATATAAGTAGTAGCATTTTCAGAAATATTGATAAACGATATCGTTTTACCCTCTTTACTTTTAGTAAATCTTGCAGTAACATCAGAGCCCATTTCATTAGGGTTGGTAACACCATCTTCATTATCTTCACATGATATTATTGCAATAACTGACAATAACATTAGTAAAGAAAAACTTATTTTTTTGACTATATCTTTCATATCTTTTATCTTAATTATAAACTCTTACATAATCTACTAACATTCTCTGAGGAAAAACAGTATTTCCGTCAGGTGAACCAGGTAAATTACCTCCTACTGCCATATTTAATATTAAATGAAAAGGCCTGTTAAAAACCCACTCTGCACCACCTGTCTCTTCATTAACGTCCTCTGGAGTAATTGACTGATACAAATCACCATCTACATACCAATTGATTCTGTTCGGACTCCATTCAACACCAAAAACATGAAAACCATTATCAAATCTATCATTTAAGATTTCATACTTTTTAGTAATAGAATTTGCTCCTGAATATCCAGGACCATGTATTGTACCAAAAACGGTAGTAGGCTCATCACCTAAATATTCCATTATATCGATTTCTCCTATCTGCGGCCAAACTAAGTTTCCACCTTCATCATCTCCTAAAAGCCAAAATGCTGGAAAAACACCTTTCCCTGAAGGTAATTTAATCCTTGCTTCGAATCTACCATACTGTTGATCCAATTTTCCTTTGGTAGTTATTCTAGCAGATGTATAAGAACCTCCCTGATAATTTTCTTCTTTTGCAGTAATAATAAGAACACCATCTTGAACAGATACATTTTCACTTCTATCCGTATAAATTTGTAGTTCGTTATTACCCCAGCCAGGAATGCCTTGTGTAGTGCCATCTCCAGTTAAAAGATTCCAATTCTCGCTATTTGGAGCACCATCAGTATCAAACTCATCAGCCCAAACTAAATTGGTAAGAGTAGCTACAGTTTGTGTTTCACTCGTTTCACAACCTATCAATACTACTATTGAAAAAATCGTAAAAGCTTTAAATATTATATTTTTTATTTTCATTTTTTAAAATTTTTAGATAATTATAGTATTTACTATTTGTAGAAATAGATATTATCTATTAAATAAGAGTCTACACTAGTTGATACAAAAACAACTAATCCTATATTATTTATGTTTGGTCTTCCAGCACCTCCACCTCCTGTTGGGCGGTTAAAAGCTGTTAATGGAATATCTATACCTACCCAAGAATCCTTAACTAATTGACTGCTTGGCACTAAGTACCCTCCTGCACTATCATCTGTTCCTCCTAATCCATCATTTGTATCATTAGCTCCAAAATCTATCAACTCTACAATAAAGTTTTTTGCACCATCACTTGTCAATTGAACGTCTACATGTAAATGTGTCATTGGTGAAGCATTTACTGTTCCATCCCATCCAACTCCAACAAAATTTAAATTTTCATAACTGATATATTGATTACCATTTGCTATTGGAACGGAGATAACTACATTATCATCATTGAATGCTGCAGGATTTAAATCCGCAACACTTGTATAACTATCACTAAAAATTGAAATTACATCTGATTGTGGTTTTATTGGATCGGGAGCAGTTTCAAATGAACCTAAAGAATTCGCCGTATAAGAACCCTCCGCTGATACTCCGTTTAGAGTTGCAGATATTTTAGCCGAACCAGCGCTTAATACGGTTAGAAAAGGGTTTCCAAATTGGTCTAATTCAATGTTATCTGCATTAATCACAGAGCTATCTGAAGATGAAAATGTGTAGTAATTATATGAAGGTCCTACAGTAACTACTTCTCCTGTTCCTAACTGAAAAGACTGCACTAAATCATTTAAAAATATTTGAGTACCTGTGAAAACATCTTCATTGACATCTTGCCCATTGAAAATCATAGGTCTTGATTGCCCAATATTTCCTAGTTTTTCAAATCTAATTTCATCCATCCAAAAAGTCCAACCGATTTCATTTCCGTTTGGAATGTTATCAATAATATCTAAACCCCCTGCGGAGAATAAGAATAATCCTTTTTCTTGTGTTAATTTACTTGGGTCAGAAATCGGAATTACATACTTTTTCCAATCTGTTGTTAACTGCATATTTGGGCGTCCGGAAGGATATTTACCTTCTAAAAAATCAGTTCCAAAACCTACAATACCAATAGTTCCTGTTGTAGAACCTTTTGCCCAGAAAGTAAGCGCATCATAACCTGATAAATCTCTACCTTCTCCTCTATCTCTAAAAATTCCTCCTATAAACCCTCCACTAGGATCATCTGCAGCAGGAACATCTATTCTTATTGAAGTAGAACCTTCATAAGAAACATTATCATCTGTTCCAAAACCTTCTGTATTAGCACCAACATTAGGATCAAAAGAAACAAAGAAATCATCTGTTAAACCTACTGGAGAGTCAGTAAAAATTTCTCCAGAGGAATTAAAAGTTGCAGGAACTGCCTCATCTGATATCTCTCGTTCACAACTTGTAGCCGTTAGCATCGCCAACCCCAGAAGTAATGTGAATTTTGTGTATATATATATTCTTGTTTTCATTTTCTTTATTTTATTTTCCTATGTTAATGCTGATATATGTTCTGATTTCCCATTCTGAACCGTTTGGAAAACCTACAGGACTAAGCCTTGTTTCAGTAGCAAACGTGCTTAATGTCTCATTAGGAGAGTATCTTGGAGAGTATTGATCTAATGATCTCCAAGTACCTCTTATACCTACCTTGGTGTCTGGTAAAATAAACCAATCTGGTTTACCTACAGATGTTGAAATATCTAACATTAATTGCATTGGAAATGTTAAGTTAAAATCTCGGTGGTAATCAAAAGGCCCCCAATCATTTACTTTAACCATTCCTGTAATCTTCATTTTATTGTAAATCATTCTCAAATCTGCTCCACCTCTATAGATTAGTCTTTCGCTATCTCCGTTTGCTTGACCTGTACCGTAATAACCATTTACTATAAAACCAAAATCAGGATTAATTTTAGAAACTATTCTTGAGTTTACTTCCCATAAATCTGCTGCAGGAGCTGATTTTGCAAATGCAAATGAAGAACGGTCTGCTAGAAAACCAATAGCCGCGTCTTGAGTAGTTGGTAAACTACGATAAACAAAACCAAGGTTCATTGCAAATTTAGCATCCTCTGCTCTATCGTTATCAAACTCATACATATAAGTGGCAGGTGTAGGATCAAATGTAAATAAAATTTCTCCTGCCGTCATTTCTCTGTTTCCCGCTCTTACTACAAAAGGATCATCAACAAAATTTCTTAATCTACCTGGAGCAGGACCTCCGTTAGGCATTGCATCAACCAAAGGTTTTTGATACATAAAATTGGGAGCAATTTGAAACTTACCTCCAAAATTATAAGCGATACCAGTAAGCACATTACTCATATTCCCACTTCCTGAATCTTTAAGTTTCCAACCGGTAAATGTTAAGGTTGGATCTGCACCACCGTTTGCCACTAAGCCCATAACAGAACCTTGAGCATACCAATTGAAACCTCCATTAGTATAAGTCATTTTTGCCTTACCTCCCCAATTGTCTTTAGATTGAATTTTATCTACTACTACAACTCCATTTTCATCAACATCTTGATAGCCTCTGCCGTTTAGAGGTTTACCTCCCCAAATTGCACCTAGTTGCATACCAAAGTGTTTTCCTTTTTTCTCCACTGCAATTGTGGCTCTTTCAGTTGGTAAAGCAGGAATAACCCCTGTTCTTAATTGAACGGGATCTAAAACTCTATCTCCATTTTCATCAATACCAGATCCTTCAACTATATCTTTATGATAGATAGCGGAAAAATCATAACCTTTATAACTTTTTTGATACTTTAATAATATCGCTGGATTTGCTCCCCACCAAAGTTGAGGACCAAAAGCGGCTTTCAATCCTGATAAAGCACCTTTACCGTCAACTTCAAAACCTAAAATTTCACCATTATAAATATCTAAATTAGGACCATAATAAGATTCTGGATACAATCCAAAAAAATCTCCTTCATACCCCCAATGATAATGACCTGTTCTATAAAAACCTCTTAAATCAAAATGTTTTGCATTCCATTCAAACTCTGCATTATAAACACGTAATCTATTATTATCTGCTGCGGTTAAAATTCCATTTGGAGAATCTACTTGTACTGGTCTACCTACATTTTCATAGAAAATATCGTCTATAGGATTACCAGCAACATTACCTAATATATTAAAATTAACTTCTGCCTTTATATTTGCAGCAGGTTGACCTTTGATACCAACAAAATAAGACTCCATATGATCAAAACCTAATCTATCTGGATACGCATCTCCTGTACCGTCAGCAAACTCTGGTGTTGTTAATAAAGAACCCCCTGTATTAAAAGTAGTGAACTCTGCCCTTAAATTACTAATTTCTAATTTTTTATTACCTCCCATTGCAGCTTTATCTCCTCTAGCCCTTAGCATAGCATCCATCAAATTAATCTTCTTAAAATGGCTTTTTACAGACTCTTGCGTTGAATTAAATGGATTTAAACTGTGTGCTTCTTTCAGGGCATAGTAGGAAGCTCTTGGATATAATGTGTATAAACCTCTTACATCAGTAGGTCCTTTTGCAGCTATACCAAACCACTCCTCGTTCATGTTTTTATCATCTGTCTTAGCCTGATCTCTATTATAACCATTACTTGCCCAAGAAGCCTTTGTATCATGAATATCAGCATTCTTTCTATCGTTAAAGCCGGCTTTAAACCAACCATCACTAGATTGAAAAGTGAAACCTCCTAAAGAATTTTCTGCCTTACCTAAACCATAAGCATTCTCATAAATTTCTGCCCAATTATTAACCATATAATGCGCTTGCATTAATTGGTCTTCTTTATTGTCTCTTGCATTGAAAGCATCTGAACCAAATTCTGTGAATAAAATAGGTTTATCAAACTTTTCTTTAACTTTATCAAATGCATCATAAAATGATTCTCCACGATACATATTTGTTCCATAAATATCAATGTCTTTACATTCATCTGCTACAATGTCTAAGTATAATAAATCTCCATTACAAATACCTATAGGATGATTTTTAACAATAGCCTTCATTGCAATTGTAGCGTCATTAAACAATTTATACATTGCTCTCGCTTGTGCTTGTTTTGCTACATCGTCATCATTAATAATAACACCTTCGTCTGTTTCAGCTCCTTCCCATGTTAAGTGATAATTATTTTCGTTACCTAACATGTACAACAAAAGACCAGGTGTATTTTCGTACAACTTAGCCATTTCAACAGAAGCATTAATTAAATGTTTTCTTACTTTAGGATCCGCATAATCTGTTTTCGCATACCAAACTCCATCTAATGTTAAACCATAAGCCCCGAATTGATGATTTATCATGGTATAAATACCAAAGTTCTCATAGATATAAGTTATCCATTTAGGAGGCATACCTATATATGTTCTTATTGCATTTACTCCCATATTTTGCCATAATGGCATTTCGCCATCTAAACCAGCTTTAATGATATCGTCTGGCTTTTCCCAGAATTTTGCATCTAGTACATTGTAGCCAATTGGCACATAATCCCAATTGATACCATTTACCATAGTTGGTGTGCCATCAATCATTAATTTTGTACCCTTAGAATCTTTCATTACCGAAACTTTTGGTACTTGTGCATAAAGACCAATTGTTAGCAAGAAAAATAATAGTCTGAAAAAAGTATTCTTCATAATTTTCTTTTTAGTTTTTTGGATTAATCTTTTTCTAAATAAAAAAAGACAAAATCCATTTATTTAATTTGAATTATTATTGTTTTATAAAAATATGTCAATTTTTATATCATTTTGACAAAAAACACCTAAACAAAAATCATACATTGCAAAATAACAAGCACATATCTACCAATACTGAACAAACAATAAGGATAATAAAATTTAACTTTATATTCAATTTGATGCAATGTTGTAGTTTTGTATGGTTAAATAAGATAATAATGTGCTCTGAAATCTAATTTTTAATATTTGAAAGCAGAAAAGAATTAAATAGTTTCGGTAAAACAGGAGTATCTCTAATTTATATTTTTATAATATGTTTATTAAAAAATAGTCTTCTGTAATTTATTCTAGAAACTACTATTTTTTCATAATGTTTAAAGATCTATTACTTAAAAATATTTTATTGTATGAATAAATTAAAAAACTAATAAAAACAATTAAGTTTTTATTAGTTTTTGCATTTACAATCAGTGTTTATGATTACTCACTAACTATAATGAACCACCAATCGAAATCGGAAGCAGCATCAGTAGTTTTTAAAATCAATTCATTGGGTGTTTCCCTGTCAAATATTTCATATTGATGATTACCACCCGTGTAATATCCAATAAAAGATTTGCCTGATAAATTGATAGTTTCAACACCAGCAGGTGCTGTCAAAGAGTATGAACCGGTATAATCTGCATAAACATAATTTAAAAAATCAGCTCCATCTAAAGTACCTGTTGAATTTGGACCTAAATCATTAATTATATGTGGATCTCTACCAAATATATCTCCGTTAGTAACATGACTAAAAGTACCATCTGAACTAAAAGTATACCTATCGTCATACATACCAACTCCATCTTTTTCGTTAGGACCAGCTCCATACCATTCTGTTGGCTTAGTACCTCCTACTGGACCAAGACCAAAATGTCCAGGTTTAGCAGACTGAATTTTCCAAGTTTTAGAGCTTGGTACGCCCGGGTTAGCAGGGTCAAAACCAAATAATTTAGCTGTTAAATCATCTGGCGGTGAGTATGTTGCTAAGACATCAATTTGTATTGATTTACTTGATGAAACACCAGCGGTACCAGAGGCTACAGCCACCACAGTGTATGTATTTAAACCTAGCTTGCTGAATATAATATTTTGTTCACCAGATAATGTTACAAATTCTGCACCATCATGAACTAATTTATAAGAAACAGTATTATCCGCTGTTACCGTAAATTTCACTTCTCCACTTCCATCTCCATTTGGATTGGTGTCATCTGCACCAATAATTTCTGCAGTAATTTGAATATTTGAAGGGGCTATAATATCTCCGAAAGTGTAATCATCCTCCTGACAATTCTCAAAACTAAATATTATTGCAAGTATTATTACTATTTTTATATATCTATTAAATTTCATATCGCTTGTTTTTAATTAGTTAGACCAAATTCGTCGTAGTAATATATTGAATCATCTCCAGGTTTGTCGAAGTCAAAAAATATTACAATCCTATCATAAGTAAATGTATCCGCATCGGATAAATCAAATATTAATTCTTCCCAAGAGCTAGCGGCAGTTGTTGTAGCGTCTATTTCAAAAAATTCTTGATTGTTTGCTGAATTTTCTATTTTTAATCTTACAGTTGCACCTAATTTAGGAGACCATGTCTTTATTGACATTTTACTGTAGGTAGATAAATCTAATGCAGGATCAATGTCAAAAAATGAACCAGCCCAAACTTCTGAACCCGAAGATTTTAACATTTTAGCAACTTTACCTGTTGTATTAGCTCCTGATGCATCAGGATTATCAATAA
>CAJWAC010000043.1 GCA_913020555.1 uncultured Polaribacter sp.
AAGCTTTTTCTGTGCCCTCTCCCTCAGATTGGAAAACTATAAATTTTGATTTCGAGAATGCTAAATATAGCTCAAATGGAAGTTCAGTAAATGCTTCTGGAACTTATAATAGACTTACAATATTTATAGATGATGGTCAAACGATTGCTGGTACATATCTCATAGATAATATTTCTGATGGCAGCACTCCCACTGATCCAAATGCTCTAGATGTAATTTATAATGATTTAGTTTGGTTTGATGAATTTAATGGAGAAGATTTAAATACTAATAAATGGTATCATCAAACTTATGGCCCTAATGGTGGTGCATGGTTTAATGGAGAATTACAGCATTATACAGACAGCAATACAAATTCATTTGTATCAGAAGGAAACTTACATATAGTTGCAAAGAAAGAGCAAGTTAATCTTAATGGAGTTACATTAGGATATTCTTCAGCAAGATTAAATTCTAAATATGCCTTTACTTATGGAAGAGTTGATGTGAGAGCAAAATTACCCAAGGGAAATGGAACATGGCCTGCAATTTGGACATTAGGGAAAAATATTAGCGAAACTGGTGCTTATTGGCAAACTCAAGGTTTTGGTAATACAGGATGGCCAGCATGTGGAGAAATTGATATTATGGAACATGGATTGCATGCAACAAACTCTGTATCAAGCGCATTACATACCCCCTCTAGTAGCGGAAATACAATAAATACTGCAACAAAAGATTTAGATAATGTTGCTGATAATTTCCATGTATATTCTATGAATTGGTCTCCAGATCAGATTACTTTTATGATTGACGGCGTTGGCTATTACACTTACAAACCTAGCTCAAAAAACTCAGCTACTTGGCCTTTTGATATAGATCAATTTTTACTTTTAAATGTTGCAATCGGAGGTTATTCTGGAACTCCTGATAGCAATTTTACAGAAAGTTCTATGGTAATTGATTATGTTAGAGTATATCAAAACAACACTGCTAGTATAGACGATGTTTTTAGCTCGAAATTCACAGTTTACCCTAATCCTTCTTCTGGCATAATAAACATAAAAACAGACCAAAAAATAAATAAAATTGAGATATACTCAACTTTAGGAAAAAGAGTTTTTGTAAAAAACAATTCTAATTCTAGTGTTAATATAAAAAATTTAAAAGCTGGTATTTATTTTTTAAAAATATTTTCAGAAATGAAAGTTGCCACAAAAAAAATAATTATTAAGAAATAAAATATTGTAATTTTACACAAAGTATTTAGTGATGAAAAAATTAATTTATATTTTTGGTATACTGCTAATGATCTCTTGCTCTGCTCCATTAGGAGGCGATGGAGTAGGAAATGAACCAATATCTGATGTATTCAACAAAAACGTTAGAATTGAAGCACTTACAGACAACAAGGAAAATGATGCTATATATATTACCTATTTTGACTACACCGAAAATGAACATAATTGGAAGCAATATTTTTTTGAATACGATGCTTTAGGAAATCCCAAACCAATAATAATTGACTCAAGTGATAATCAAATTCTCAAAAATTATAATTTTCGATATATAGAAGGTGAAATTTACAGAAATAATAGTATTCCAGATGCCTTACATTTAAAAATATATGTAGATGATGAACTTGTATTTGATGAAAGTGAACAAGGTGAAGATGATGAATTTGTAATTATTAAATTCAATTACGATATTTTAACAAAAACTAATAATTAATATTTTTTTACTTTTAGCAGAGAGGAAGGGATTCGAACCCTCGATACCATTGCTAGTATACTACCTTTCCAGGGTAGCTCTTTCGACCACTCAGACACCTCTCTAATTATTATTGAAATCTTTTTATTTCAATAAGTTTACAAATACAACTGAATTAAACCTTCAGGAGTTTCTACCTGTATTTGTTTATTTTCTCTATCCACTTTCCTGATAAAATCATCAATCATTGGTATAAATATTTCTTTTCCTTCTCTATCAATTTCAAATAATGGTTGCGCAGCTTTGTCATTAATATGAACAAGACTACCTACTTCTCCAAAATTAATGTCAATAACTGTAAAACCAATTACTTCATGAAAGTAAAATTTATCTCCATCTAGTTTGGGTAATAAATTTAAAGGTAAGTAAATTCCACATTTTAAAATTGAATCTGCTTCTTCCTCAGAATAAACATCTTCAAATTGCACTCTTAATTGATTACCTTTATGAAGGGAGCTTTTATCAATAAAAAATGGAACCAGATTATTGCCAAAATCGACATAAACTGATTCCATATTTTTATACAACTCAGGTTCATCTGTATCTAATTTGATAACAACTTCACCCTTAAAACTATATTTTGTTACGATTTTGCCTAAATAAAAACAATCTTCTTTACGCATTTTCGTAGAAATCTATAATTTATTCTGCTGCTTTTTCTTGAGCCTCATCAATCGTTTCAGGAGCAGTTTCTTCAGCCTCTGCTGCTACTTCTTCAACCACAGGTTTTGCCGCTTCAATTCTAGCTTCATTTACTGCTTTTTCAGCCGCTAAAGCAGTAGCTTTTGCCTCAGCTTCAGCTTTTGACAACCCTTCAGTTTTTGCAATAATTTTTGCTGCTTTTTCCTCTAGCCAAGCTGCAAATTTAGCATCTGCTTGTTCTTGAGTTAAAGCACCTTTTCTTACTCCACCAGCTAAATGATTCTTTAACATTGCACCTTTATAAGATAAAATGTTTTTAGCAGTATCAGTTGGTTGTGCACCATTTTGCAACCACTCAACAGCTTTATCAACGTTTAAATCAATAACTGCTGGGTTTACGTTTGGATTGTAAGTACCAATTTTTTCTAAGTATTTACCATCTCTTTTTGCACGGGCATCAGCAGCAACTATCCAATAGAATGGTTTCCCCTTTTTTCCGTGTCTTTGTAATCTGATTTTTACAGACATAATTTGTTAATTTTTTAAGGTTCTCGACCTTGATTATTAAAAATCCTATCATCTCGTGATAAGTGGGCGCAAAAATACAAAACCTTTTTGATTCTAAAACACTAATTGTCAATAATTTTTAGGGCGTTTTAACAGGCTTTCACTACTCGCTTTTTTTCGTTCCTCAAAAAGAGCTCAAACACGTCGTTCAATCCTTAACGCAAAGTGCTTACTAATCAACATCCGTTAATAACTTCTAACTTAAAATCTCACTAAAAAAAACTATTTTTACACTACGTTTAAACAATTAAACACTTCAATAAATAAACATTCTTCATGTACTTAATTTTTGATACAGAAACCACAGGCTTACCTAAAAGTTGGAATGCACCAATTACAGACACAGACAACTGGCCTAGGTGTATTCAAATAGCGTGGCAATTACATGATGACATGGGAAATATTGTAGAACACAATGATTTTCTAATTCAACCAGATGGATTTAATATTCCTTATGATGCAGAAAGAATTCACGGAATTTCTACTGAATTAGCAGAAGAGCAAGGAATAACATTAAACAAAGGTTTAGCACTTTTTAATGAAGCCCTCAAAAAAACGAAATTTATTGTTGGTCAAAATGTTGGTTTTGACATCAATATTATGGGTTGTGAATTCCATAGATTTGGGGTTGAAAATAATCTAACTACGCTCCCACTATTAGATACCTGTACAGAAAAAACTGCATTATTGTGTCAAATTCCGGGAGGTCGTGGAGGAAAATTTAAATTACCAACATTAACGGAGTTACACAATCATCTATTTGGTGTAGGTTTTGGAGAAGCCCACAATGCAACTGCAGATGTTGAAGCTACTACGCGTTGTTTTTTAGAATTGATTAGACTCAGAGAATTTACTGAAGAACAATTAGATGTTGATGCTAATTATTTCAAAAACTTCTCAGAAGCAAATCCAAAACCAATTCAAGTAATTGGTTTAAAACACATTAATCTTAAAAAAGAAAGTGATAAAATTCGTAAACGTCTTGAAAAGTTAAAAGGCGTTCAAGCAACAAAATCAACGTCAGAAGGTTTAGCAGAGCTAAAAGATATTCAATTCGCACATTTACATAACCATACACAGTATTCGGTTTTACAATCAACAATGCAAATTGGCAACATTGTAAAAGCAGCTGCTAAAGATAATATGCCTGCAGTCGCTATGACAGACACTGCAAATATGATGGCTTCTTTTCATTTTGTGAGTGCAGTTCTTAATCATAATAAAAGTGCTGCAACACCAATAAAACCAATTATTGGTTGTGAATTTAATGTATGCGAAGATCACACTAATAAATCTCAAAAAGACAACGGTTATCAAGTAGTTTTATTAGCAAAAAATAAAAATGGATATCACAATTTAGCAAAAATGTCTTCCATTGCTTTTGTTGATGGGTTCTACTATGTACCGAGAATAGATAGAAAACTCATCCAAAAATACAAAGAAGATATTATAGTTTTAACAGGTAATTTATATGGTGAAGTACCCAGTAAAATTTTAAATCTTGGAGAAAAACAAGCAGAAGAAGCATTATTATGGTGGAAAGAAGAATTTCAAGACGATTGTTATATTGAATTAATGCGTCACAATCAACAAGACGAAACCATTGTAAATGAAACTTTATTAAAATTTTCAAAAAAACACAATATAAAAATTGTTGCTACAAACAATACCTTTTACTTAGAAAAAAAAGATGCTAATGCGCACGATATTTTATTGTGTGTAAAAGATGGAGAGAAACAAGCGACACCAAAAGGAAAAGGTCGTGGTTATAGATATGGTTTGCCTAATGAGGAGTACTATTTCAAATCTTCAAATGAAATGAAAACTCTATTTGCAGATTTACCAGAAGCCATTATAAACATTCAAGAAATTGTCGACAAAATAGAAATTTTCACCTTAGCAAGAGACGTATTATTACCAGCCTTTGACATTCCTGAGAAATTCATGGATAGTAAAGATGAGAAAGATGGAGGCAAACGAGGAGAAAATAACTTCTTAAAGCACTTAACTTTTGAGGGTGCAAAAAAACGTTATGGAGAAATTACAACGTCTATAAAAGAACGTTTAGATTTTGAATTAGAAGTTATTGAAAAAACAGGATATCCTGGGTATTTTTTAATTGTTGAAGATTTTATTAGAGAAGCCAGAAATATGGATGTTGCTGTTGGTCCTGGACGAGGTTCTGCCGCAGGTTCTGTAGTTGCCTATTGTCTTTGGATTACCAATATAGATCCTATTAAATACGATTTACTTTTTGAGCGTTTTTTAAATCCTGAACGTGTTTCAATGCCTGATATTGATATCGATTTTGATGATGAAGGTCGTGGACGAGTTATGGATTATGTAATTGACAAATATGGCGCAAATCAAGTTGCACAAATCATTACATACGGAACAATGGCTGCAAAATCTTCTATTAGAGATACAGCTAGAGTTTTAGATTTACCACTTTTTGAAGCCGATAGAATTGCCAAGTTAATTCCGGGTGTAAAACTGAAAAATATTTTTGGCGATGATGCCAAAAGTAAAGGGAAAATTGCAGCATTACGAGCAGAAGAAAAAGTAATGGTTGAAGAACTACAAATAATGGCTAATGGAGCAGACCTTACCTCAGAAACCATAAACAAAGCAACTATTTTAGAAGGATCTGTTAGAAATACGGGAATTCACGCATGTGGAGTTATTATTACTCCAGGAGATATTACAAACTATGTTCCTGTTGCTCTAGCCAAGGATTCTGATATGTATGTAACACAATTTGACAATTCTGTTGTTGAATCTGCTGGTTTGTTAAAAATGGATTTCTTAGGATTAAAAACATTAACTTTAATTAAAGACACTGTTAAAATTGTAAAGGCAAGACATAATGTAAGTTTAGATCCAGAAAATTTTCCTTTAGATGATGTAAAAACCTACGAACTTTTTCAAAGAGGAGAAACTGTTGGTATTTTTCAGTACGAATCTCCAGGAATGCAAAAACATATGCGCTCTTTAAAACCGACAGTTTTTGCAGATTTAATTGCAATGAATGCATTATACAGACCTGGACCAATGGAATATATCCCAAGTTTTATCAACAGAAAACATGGAACAGAAGATATTGAATACGATTTACCAGCAATGGAAGAGTATTTGGCAGAAACGTACGGAATTACGGTTTACCAAGAACAAGTTATGCTACTCTCGCAAAAATTAGCAGACTTTACCAAAGGTGAAGCTGATGTTTTGAGAAAAGCTATGGGAAAAAAGCAAATTGCGGTTTTGGATAAAATGAAACCTAAGTTTATTGAACAAGCTGGGAAAAATGGTCATGATGAAGAAAAACTAGAGAAGATATGGAAAGATTGGGAAGCATTTGCCAGCTATGCCTTTAATAAATCACACTCTACTTGTTATGCTTGGATCGCATATCAAACTGCATATTTAAAAGCACATTATCCAGCAGAATATATGGCCTCTGTACTTTCTAATAATATGAAAGACATCAAAGCAGTTTCTTTCTTTATGGAAGAATGCAAACGCATGGGAATGAATGTTTTAGGTCCAGATGTAAATGAATCTTATTTAAAATTCTCTGTAAATGATGAAGGAGCGGTTCGTTTTGGAATGGCTGCAGTAAAAGGAGTAGGCTCATCTGCAGTAAAATCGATCATTAAAGAACGTAAAGAAAACGGAAATTATACTTCTATTTTTGATTTGGCAAAACGTGTAGATTTAAGAACTGCAAATAAAAAATCTTTTGATAGTTTGATAAAAGCAGGTGGTTTCGATTCATTTTCTAATGCACACAGAGCACAATATTTTGCTTTAGATGAAAAAGGACAAACTTTTTTAGAACGCGCTATGAAATTTGGTAGTAAATATCAAGAAAATAAAAACTCTGCTCAAGTTTCTATGTTTGGTGAAGCTTCTAATGTACAATTTCCTGAACCTGATATTCCAGAATGTGAAACTTGGGGAACTATGGAATTATTATCTCAAGAAAAAGAAGTTATCGGAATTTATATTTCTGCTCATCCTTTAGATGATTTTAAAAATGAATTGAAATTCTGTAATGCTGCTTTGAAGCATTTTAAAGGAGATATTGCAAAATATGTAGGTATGAATCTAGCTTTTGCTGGTATTATTACAGATGTGCAACATAGAGTTTCTAAGGCTGGTAAAGGTTGGGCAATGTTTACGATTGAAGATTACGGAGACAGTCATGAGTTTAGAATTTTTGGTGAAGATTACCTAAAAATGAAACACTTTTTAGTACCTAATTCTTTTTTGTTTGTACGTTCTACAATTCAACCTGGTTGGACAAACAAAGAAGGTGTTACTGGAGAACCAAGGTTAAAATTTACAGAAATGAAATTATTACACGATATTATGGACGAGTTGTGTAAAAAAGTAACTATTCAAATTCCCTTACAAGAAGTAACAGCAAATACCATTTTAAATTTAGAAACTATCTTGAAAAATACGCCAGGTAAACAAGGTCTAAATTTTACAGTTTGGGATGAAAAAGAAAAAATAGAAGTAAGCTTACCAAGCAGAAATACTAAAATTCACATTACAAATGAACTTTTAGCTACATTAGAAAACCAGCAGATAAAGTACAAATTAAACTAATTATATAAAATTCACTATTTCCAGTATTCTTTTATGTCAAAATGACTAAATAGTACATTCTTTTTTACGAAAAACCAATTTTGGTTTTTCTTAACATTTCAAAAGTTATAGTAACTCCTATTATTCTGTAATTTTGTTCATCCAAAACAATAGATCATGAAACAAAAGAACAATGGTAATTGGGTTAGCTGGAATGAAAATTTAAAGCACAACTACAAAACAATGTTTAGCATTACTAGTGAAGAAGAACTTCAAGAAGTAATTGCTAACAATAAAAAGATACGTTTTTTTGGCAGTAAGCAATCTTCCGCAGACATTGCTGCAGGCACAGAGGCTCTGATTAATATGACAGCTTACAACAAAATTGTTTCTTATGACTATAATAAAAAAACAATCACTGTTCAATCTGGTTTAATATTAAGTGAATTGCTAGAAGCTGTTGAATCTGTTGGCTGGTGTATTCCTTGTTTACCAGATATCAATACAATTACCATTGGTGGCGCTTTAGCTACTGGTACACATGGTACTAGCGGTAAATTATTATCAGAATACATGACTGAATGTAGGTTAATACTTGCAGATGGTAGCGTAAAAACAATAACACAAGAAGATGAATTGATAGACGCTGTTCGTGTTTCATTGGGTATGCTAGGTGTAATGTCTACAATTACCTTTCAATGTGAGCCAGAATATATACTGCACGTAAAGGAAAAACCAGAAAGCGATAATGAATGGTTACCAAAAATAAAAAGCAGATTAAAAAAACACGATTTTTTAAGAATCTTGTGGTTACCTCATACAGATAAAGGCTATGTAATTACTGGTGATAAAATAAGTTCGGAGCAAGAAGTAATTGAGAACAAAGGACCAGATTATCTAAAACATAGAAGAACAGCTTCTAAAATATTATATAAATACTCTCATAAATTTCCTTGGATAACTGCTATCGCAAATAAAATTTTAGCAAAAGCATTTTTCAGTTCTAAGAAAGAACATAAAGGCAGTTTATACCAAGCAACCGTAACTAAATCTAGAGGTTCTACTTTAGAATTGGCAGAATGGACGATTGCCTTAGATAAATTTCCTCAAGTTTTTGAGGAAATAAAAACTGAAATTAATAAGTGGAGCAACAAATCTTTTATCCATATTCCCATGGATGTTCGTTTTGTGTATCAAGATAATAGTTGGTTAAGTTACGCTTACAAACAAGAAACCGTAACAATGGGGTGTGTTTCTAGAAACGCGGCAACAGCAGATACTTACGAAGCTTTTAAAAGTATTGAAAAAATATTTTTAAAACATGGAGGAAGACCTCATTGGGGTAAACGTTTTTCAGCAAAGGATGCACAGTTATCTAAAGTTTACCCAAAGTGGGAAGCATTTAAAGAATTACGAACTGAATTAGACCCAACTAATAAATTTCTAAACCCGTATTTAACAAAATTAGTAAACGCTAAAACTTTGGTGCATGAAAATGCCTAAAGGTTTTTTGTTTGATTTTGACGGTGTAGTTGTAAATAGTTTCGAAAGTCATCATTCCGCTTGGGCATCTGCATTCAAAGAATTATTTCATAAAGAGATTCCGCCATTTCCAAAGGAAATGGCAGGAAAATCTCCTATGAAAATTGCGAATTACTATTGCAGCACAATTCATAAAGAGGATAAAACAGAGGATTTATACTTTTTAAAAGACGAGCATTTAGACAAGTATTTTAAAACCCCTAAATTACTGCCTGGAATTTTAGAAATAACTGGTTTTTTAAAGGTAAAAAACATTCCTTATGGCATCGCAAGTAACGCCACAAAACAATTTCTAAAAAATAGTGTAGCTCAACTAAATTTAGATTTTACTACCGTTTTTGGGGTTCAAGATTATGACAAACCAAAACCAGCACCAGAAGCATATATTACCTTGGCAAATGCATTAGGTTTTCACCAAGAAGATTTTAAAGAACTTTGGGTATTTGAAGATAGCTTAACAGGCACAACAGCCGCAAAATTAGCAGGAATGATTCCTATTGGAATTTTAACTCAGTATACTAAAGATGAACTTACAAAAGCTGGGAGCCAATTTGTTTTTCCCACAGTTTTAGAAGCTTATCAATATTTACAAAAATATATGTAGTGCGTTTCCTTTCAGGTCAGGCTTTCGCTACTCACTTTTTTTACTGAAAAAGTAAAAAAGAGTTCAAACAAACCGCTCAATCCTTAACGCGTATTGCCAACCTCAAAAGCAAGTTATTTAAAATTATTTCTAGATGACTTTTTACTGAGATACGTTAATTTATTTTGAAGTCAATTCTCTAAATAAACCCTCTAAATTTTTACTTTCTGCAGCCAATTCCAGAATTTTGAATTTGTTTTCTTGCGCAAAATCAAAAATTTGAGATCGCATATCTTTATCAGTTTTAAAAGACAATTTCCAAGTATTATTCTCTAAATTTTCAGCAGATAATAAATTAGGGATTTTCTGAATCAAAGTATCATCAACCAAAATATTAAAAACAACTTTTATTACTTGTTGCTTATTATTTTTAAGAGCTGTTAGTTTTTTATCGACTAAAATTTCTCCTTTTTTTATGATAATTACGCTATCGCAAACAGCTTCTACTTCTTGCATAATATGAGTAGAAAACAATACTGTTTTTTCCTTCCCTAACTCTTTTATTAAGTCTCTAATTGCTACTAACTGGTTTGGATCTAAACCTGTGGTTGGTTCGTCTAAAATTAAAACTGAAGGATTGTGTAAAATTGCTGCCGCCAAACCCACTCTTTGCTGGTAACCTTTAGATAACTGATGTATTTTTTTGTGTGCTTCCGTTTTTAAACCAACTTTATCAATACAATTTTCAATTTGATTTTTATCAACTTTAAAAATAGCTGCCTTAAATTGTAAATATTCACGAACATACAAATCTTCATACAGAGGGTTATGTTCTGGTAAATACCCAATTCTTTTTTGAGCTTCTAATGGATTTTTTAGAACATCAATTTCATTAACAAAAACTTCACCTTTATTTGGTTTTATAAAACCCGTCAAAATTTTCATCATTGTAGATTTCCCTGCTCCATTCGGACCTAAAAAACCAATAATTTGACCTTTATCAGCAGTAAAAGAAACATTATTTAATGCTTTTTGAGTTTTATAAATTTTTGTTATTGATGTTACTTTTATAGACATTATATAAATGTAATTCTTTGTAATTTTTAACGAATTTACAACTTTATTAGTTTGTAGAAACACTTTTACGTTCGCGAAATCTTCGAATATTTTTCATTCTTTCCCAAGCTATTTTGTGTCGTTGTTTATACAACCATAAACAGCCTAAATCTAACAAAAAATAAAAAAAACTAATGCCACTTGGCGGATTGTAACTTGGTAAAAAATCAAAAACACCCCAAGCTGTAGTTGGCCATTTCCAACACAAATAATTTGTTCCTACAATTTCTAAATAAGCAACTGTAATATACATTGTTAAATAAAACAGGCGTTCTCTGGATTTATTCCGTAAAATAAAGAGTGTAGCCAAAGTCATAACAAAACCAAAAACATCGTTTTTAAACAAAAGGAAACAAAATGCATATAAAAAAATAAAAATACCAAAAGATAATTCTAAGTGTTTTTTGTACTTTTTTATGGCACTTGCTTTTGAAAAATATAGCACGGCTATATACACTAATGCATGACCTGGAGGCACATAATGTGGCACATTACCCAATCTGTAAGTGTACATTCCCATAACTATTGAAAACAAATACTCCCCAATTATAGCAATACCAACTGCATAAAGCATTTGTTCTTTGTTTCTTTTTGTAACGCTAAAAAAAACAATTGTAAATACAATAAACATCACAATGTTTGCATACAACTGAGCATTAACTGTAAGTTTTACAAAATGATAACTGTCTAAAAACAAACCTGTTGCAAGAAAAAAGAAAATTAATCCTAAACTTTTTAACGTAGCATATAAAGTAGATTTTGTTGCCAATAAACTCATGTTGTAAAAATAAGTAAACCCAAAAAAAAATGACTCTTAAAAAGAGTCATTTTATAAATTAATTTCAATATGTTTTTATAGTTGGTAACGTACTCTTAAACTTAACAATCTAGGTAAAACAAATGTTTCTCTAATACTATTAGAAATATTACCAACATTAACGCTAGTTACAGAATCTGTACCTAATAAATTACTACCTACTAATTCATATTCCCACTTTGCATCTCTGTTTTTTCTATATGCCATTGTAAAGTTTAAAACATCAAAAGAATTTGAATCTCCTCCCTCTTGCCTTACTTCAGTATATCTGTAATCTGTTCTTAAAGTTAAAGAATTCCATATATATGCATCAAAACTTATAGAAGGTGCTAATGTTGTAGTTTTAAAATTATTTGTGGTGTTGTTCAACAAACTTGTAACATCTTGGTCATTAAATGACATGTTGTATCTGATTGTAATATTTGGGGCCTTTGTAAAATTGGTATTTAAAGAGGGTCTAAACGAATAAGAATTAGTCTTTATTTTATTTTCATCATCTCCAAAAAATTGATAACTCTCATTGCTGTTATAATTCCCTGAAATTCTAGCTCTAATTTTCTTAAAAGATTTACTAAAACTTGCTATTGCAGATATACTTTCGGTATCAAAAGGAATATTTTGATTTGTTCTTGTAGATACGTTGGAACCGCGAATAAAGTTAGCAATGCTTCCAATTTGATCTATGGCCTTGTTATATTGCAGACGTGCAAACATATTTGTACCATTATATAAATTAAAGTTGCTATATAATAGGGACGTGCTATGATTTGTGCCGTTCATCAAGTCATTATTACCATAAAAAAAGTTATCGTAACTGTTGGCAACTAACCCTTCCGCAAGTTGATTAACATCAGTAAAATTAACTTGTTTTCTATATCTTAATTGTAAACTTTCGCTTCTTTTAAATTGCATAATCACCTCAAGTTCTGGCAAGAATTTCTGAAAAGAATCTTCAAATTCTAAAGAACCTGCAAACTGAGTGTTATTTATATTATAGGCATGTGCTGTAAAACCTGGTGTAAAAGTAAAAATTCCAGCTTTTAAGCGATAACGTAGTCCCGCATAAATATCCGTAAAATTATATTCAGTGTCGTTTGTTGTATTTGTATTTGCAATTCCCGGAATATTAGGTGTTGGATCAAATTCTGAACCGTTGTCTAGGATTTGATAAAATCTAGAATCAAAATTTTGTTTGCTTAAGATAGTTCCACCAACAAAGTTTAAATTACTTTTTTTATTTAAAATATAATAGTAATCTAATTTTGCATCTAACTGATTGGATTTAACTCTTCTATCTTGATTGAATAAATATTGGCTAACGCTTGTATCAAAACCTAATTCGTCTGCGGCGTCATCAAAACCATCTTGATCGCTATTTGGATTATTTTCTAAAGAGGCTGCATAAAAAGGATCTTCATCCTGCAATAAATGCTGCATTTCTAATGCAAAAATACTTTTTTCACTGGCTGTATAAAAATAACTTAAGTTCTGATTGATTCTAAAAGGAGTGGTGTTTTCTTTTTCAATGATATTATTACCCACTACTTGAGAATTCACATTATCTGTTCTAAATTCGTTTGAGAAACGACCAATAAAGTCATAGTTCATTTGACTATTGATGTTTCTTCTATAAACGCTTCCAATTTTTATAAGACCTGTATTACTAGTCTGGTCTGTTGTACTTTCTATTAAATCATCTTGCCTATTTTGATCTGGATTGTATTTGATGTCGTTGATATTTCTTTGACCATTACTATTAGAAGACCAAATTAAAAATCCACTTAAATCTAATTTAGGGTTTGGAGAATAACTAAAATTTAAAGCAGATAGCTTCGTCTCAATTCTATTTGCATTTCTTGTATTGGCTGTTAAAAACCCAATCCCTGCGCTAGCAAGATTAATATTGGTTCCGTTAGAAGGACTTTGGCTAACAAATCCACCACTAAAACCTCTAACATCATTTCTACTTAAAACAACTTCACCCATATTATTAACATCTCCAATTACATTTAGCGTATATTTTGGAGTATAGTAAAACAATTTAGGCTGAAAAAGATATAGCCCTGTATCCGGAGAATCTCCTGCACCCGCAGTAATATCACCAAACCAAAAGTTCTTTTTACCTTCTTTTAATTTTATATTAATGGCAACTCTATCCTGATTATTTTGTACACCACTCAATTGGCTCACACTAGAATAATTTCTTAAAACCTGTATTTTATCCACTGCACTAGAAGGTATATTTTTAGATGCCAATTTTGTATCTCCACTAAAAAAATCTTTACCATCTACGGTAATTTTCTCTACAGCTTTTCCTTCTACTTCAATTTGACCTGCATCATTTATTTCTACTCCTGGTAATTTTTCTAAAACATCTTCTAATTTTCGTTCCGTACCATTTTTAAAGGAATCTGCATTGTATATTATGGTATCTCCTCTAACCACCACAGGCATTTTAGAAACAATTTTGATACCATCTAACATATTGTCTTCAAACATGGTATAGTTTTTAGACATTTTAACGTCGCTTGTTTTAATAAATTCGCTAATTTCTTTGAATCCTACATAACTTATCTTGATATTGTAAACCGTATTTTTATTTAAATCTAGTTTAAAATTACCTTTAGCATCAGTAAATCCAAAAGAACTTATTTTTTTAGCTACGGTATCTAAAGCAATTACATTGGCCATTTCTAAGGGTTCCCCTATAGAATCTTTTACAACTCCAGTATATGTAATTTGGGCAGTAAAAACCCATGACACCATAAAAATGGTAATCGTTAATATTTTTTTCATGTTACGAATTAATTATGTAAGATTATAGAATTGAGTAAAGGTGATTAAGATCTTCCACCACCTCTTCTTCTATTTTTAAATTGGTTTCTAATTTCTTCTGTTTTTTCCTTAACAATTTTATTGTACTCATCTCTATTTACCTTTTTCCCTTTAGTTGGGGTTTTAATAGCAATAGCATCATCAGGATTGATTGTGATTTCTGTGCATAACATTGTTGTTCTCCCGGCACTTAATTCCAGGATTAATCCAGGTAATCCCCAATATGTATCTGGACCTGCACTAACAGGTACTTGAGGCGTATACCAAGCAGTTATTGACAGTATTCTTTTCTTAGGAGCTGACTCTTTAGCATCAGTTTTTGTAGAATCTTTTTTAGCAGTGTTGTTTCTTCCACGCCCAAACATGCTCCCCCAATCTATAGAAGTATCTTCTTTGGTCATGGTTGCTTTGTAACATGTATATTGTCCAATTTTTTTTGTCTCAGTTCCTAATTCCCATTTAGGCTGCTCCATTTCTTCAGTTACTAAAAAACGTTTGCTAAACTGCTCCACATCTTCAATCATTTTACGGTCTTGAACGTTTTTGTATATAGAACCTTGACCGTTACTTCTTCCCCAACTTCTTCCAGAAGCGCCCCCTGGAGCCTCGAGAGAAACATTTTCCTTGAACGAAGATTCTGATCTATTGAAAGTTAACGTATATGTTTTCTCTAAAAAATTTTTCATACGAGCTTTCATTTGTTTTTTCTGTTGCTCAGTCATTTTGTTTCCAAACCTACTCATGTCCATTGTTGTTTTAGACATATAAATAGCTTTGCCTTCAAATTTTTTTTGTGCAAAAAAAGAAGTTGTTACTGCTAGAAGAATAAGTGTAGCTAATTTTTTCATTTTATTTGATTTTCGTCAAAAGTAGTCTTATTAATTTTCTGTAAGACTTAAAAAAAACTTAAAAGTTTAATCTAATTTTGAAAAAATTAAACAAATAATCATCCTCCTATTTTAATATTTACTCCATTTCCCACATCAAAACCGTTTCTACTTTTAAATTTTTCTAACATTTCTTTAGACTTCTTATTTTGAATTTCATCGTATTTTTTTTGCGACACCACCTTGCCTTTTTTAGGTTCTTCAATTTTGATAACTTCAGAAGGATTTATTATAATCTCTGTGCACACAATTAAATTTTTACCGTCGTTAATTTCTAATATTAACCCAGGTAAACCTTGATAATTCTTTGGCCCATTACTTATTGGCACTTGCAAAGTATACCAAGCTGTAGTAACAACTGTTTCTTTTACTATTTCTTCTTTAGTTTCGCCATTTATAAAACTTATATTTTTATTTTCTACTTCTTTTGAATAAGTTGCCTTGTAACAAGTATACTGTCCTATATTCTTTGTTTCAGTTGACATTTCCCATTTATATTTGGGCAATTCATCTTTGATTAAGAAAACTTTTCCCATAATTTCTGTTTGATTAGTATATCTTTTTTCTTGAGTATCTTTATAATAAATACTACCTTTTCCTGAACCGCTTCCAAACTGAACTACTCTAACTTGATTAAAACCACTAGACACCTTAGGAGCTGCTAAACTTTCTTCTTGTTTATATACTGATTTAGTTTTGTCAAACTCTAGAATAAAAGTTTTTTGATTCATTTTTTGAAGTCTTTTTTGCAATTCCTCTTGCATTTTATCTGTCATTCCTTCTTGATTAGCATCAATTTTTATATTTGATTTTTGGCTTGTTTTGTAAGTTGCTTTTCCGTTAAATTTTTGGGCTTGAATAGATGTCATACATAATAGGACGAACATTGTGATTACTGTTTTCATAATTTAATTTTGATATTTTTTTGATATTTTTATTAATGACCTTACTAATTTTTTAGACTTTTTAATTAAAGAATCTAAATCTTTGCTTTCTCCAGCAATTTTAATTGAACTTTTAAAATTATTTTTAGATTTTTTAAAATCTAAACCAAAAGTTAATTCTATCCTCTCGTTATTTTTATTTTCATCAAACATTTCCTTAACATCAATCCAATTAATTGTTTGAAGTTCTTCTATTGAATCTGCCACGTAAGAAATTGATGTAATATTAAATCCATTAATATTTTTCTCTTTTGTTAAATCACTTTCTTGTTGTGCCAAAGTTCTTGACAAAGAAAATAGGCATAATAATATTAATAATTTTTTCATATAAATTGTGTTTTTTATTTTACTCTACAAAGATGCAATTGTATTGTTTTTATTTAGGTTAACGAGTGTTAACGTATGTTAACGAGCAAGTTTTATGTAAAATACCTCCTATATTTGTACCATGAACACTCAAAAACAGAAGTGGCTTCTTTACTTAATTACAACAACTATAGTTGCTACAATTGCTGTACAGTTTTATTGGAACCTTAGAAATTACGAAGAAAACAAACAACGTGTAGCAAATGAAATTCAATTAAGTTTAGACAATGCTGTAGAAGAATATTATTCCTTTTTAGCCAAAAGCAACTTCTTAACCATTATTAAAAATGATTATGATAGTGAACAAACTTTAATACGTTCTAACAACAAACCTTTTGATGCAATACTTTCAAAAATAAAAAATAGCTCAAAGTCTAAGGATAATGTAAAACCAAAGTTTAGTATTAATAGTATTAAAATTTCTTCAGATGAAAATTTTTCTCCAGAAAAAATTGATTCTATGATGCTTAACACAACAAAAGTTTTATCTGATTTTAATGATAACAAAGACACAACAATTAGTTCTGAATCAAAAAATAAAAGTATTAATCCTTTTACCCAATTTACCAGTCAAAAAAGAGGATTTCATGTAAATAAAAAAGGAGACAGCAGTTCTATAAGTTATTTTAGAGGTAAAAAAGCTGCAGATAGCTTAAAATTGATCACCAATTTAAAACCTATCTTTGTTTCATTTTTAGACCAAAATATAGATTATAAAAAAATTGATTCCTTAATTGAGCAACAATTATCAAATAAAGGTATTAATTTAAAAACAAGCTTTCATCATATTAAAAATGATACACTTTTTAAACAAACGAATGATTCCAATTTAGTTGATAAACAATTTTATGCAACCTCAAAATCCACATACTTAAAAGATTATGAGGCTTTTGAATTGTATTATAGTAACCCAAATTTTGAGGCTTTAAAAAGAGGTTTTGGAGGAATTTCATTATCACTAGTACTTTCTTTATTAATTATTTCTTGTTTATTTTATTTATTAAAAATCATTAATCAACAAAAAGAGTTGGCTGCTATTAAAAATGATTTGATAAGCAACATTACGCATGAATTTAAAACACCTATTGCCACAGTTTCCACTGCCATTGAGGCTATGGCAAATTTTAATGTAATTGATGATAAACAAAAAACACAGAAATACCTAGCCCTATCATCTGTTCAATTAAAAAAATTACATCAAATGGTAGAAAAACTGCTAGAAACTGCCACACTAGATAGCGAACAACTTTTGCTTAAAAAAGAAAGTATAGATGTGGTAGAAATGACAGAAAAATTAGTACATAAGCATCAATTATTAATCAGTGATAAAACACTAATTTTTTCATCTAATCTACAACCAATTTATCTAAATATAGATAAATTTCATTTTGAAAATGTAATTTCGAATTTAATTGATAATGCAATTAAATATGGAGGAAATAATATCGAAATTAATATTAATTCTATTTTACAATCTGTAGAAATTACCATTGCTGACGATGGAAATGGTATAGAAAAAAATCAACAGGAAAAAATTTTCGATAAGTTTTATAGAGTTCCAAAAGGAAACACACACGACGTAAAAGGATTTGGAATTGGCCTTTATTATTGTAAAAAAATTGTAGAAAAGCATAATGGAATCATTTTACTTTCATCAAATAAAAGTCAAACCATTTTTAAAATAACCATACCTAATGTCTAAAATAAATGTATTATTAGCAGAAGATGAGGCCAGTTTAGGAATGATTGTAAAAGAGAGTTTAGAAACAAGGGGGTTTTCTGTTTATCATGCTGAAAATGGAGATGATGCTTTGGAAATTTATCAAAACAAAAAACCAGATATTTTGGTATTGGATGTAATGATGCCAAAAAAAGATGGCTTCACACTAGCTAAAGAAATAAGACAGGAAAATAAAAAAATTCCCATCATATTCTTAACAGCAAAATCTCAAACAAGTGATGTTTTAGAAGGATTTGAACATGGAGGAAATGACTATTTAAAAAAGCCATTTTCTATGGAAGAACTAATTGTTAGAATCAAAGCTTTATTAAATAGAATACAACTAAAAACTAATGTTGAAAACATAAAAATTGGTAATTATATTTTCAATTTCACTAAACAAACATTGTCATGTTTAGAAACCACTGAAAACCTAACTCATAGAGAAGCACAACTTCTTTTTTATCTTTTTGAAAAGAAAAATGAAGTTTTAGACAGAACTTTTATTCTAAATAAACTGTGGGGAAATGATGATTTTTTTAACGCAAGAAGTATGGATGTTTTTATAAGTAAACTTCGTAAAAAATTAAAAAAATATCGCCATGATTTTTACCAAAGCAGCGATAAACTTGCCCATAAATCTGACTTTCATGGTTATTTATTGCATGAAAAAGAAGATAAACATCGCTTACAAAAGTTACTAAAAACCCTGGCTTTACATCGCATTAAGGCTTACCCACTGACAAAAAACTTAACGGTGAATGATACCTTATTTTCTTCACAAGACAGTTATTATGTTCCTCTTGAACAGCCACAATTTCGCTTGATTAAAGCATTGTTTAATCAACAAACTCATTTTAAAAACAATACTTTTTACGATGTATCTGGCTGGACATTACCACTAGCAATGAACATTGAAACGCATCAACTAGAGAGCACTTGGGGTTTAAAATTAGCTACTCAGCCATGGAGTGATTTACCTAAAGAAACAGGTAATCAGTCAAATAAAAGTGCTTATGCTTATGCATTTGAATGGCAGCACTTTTTGTCACCCAAATTATTAAGTGCTCTGCTTATTCATGACATTAAAATACGAGTCGCGACTAAGGCGTTTTCTCAAGAATCCAATGGCGAATTACATCAATTTTCAACAGGCACTATTGTCATTCCTGCTGGCATTCAAACCACTCAAAATTGGCAATCTTTACTGTTAAACACGAGTAATAAAATAGGTATACCACTTTACGCTATGGCAACTGGTTTAACACCAACAGGTATCGATTTAGGTAGTAGCTCATTAAAACAAATAAAAAAACCAACGATATTATTACTCGGTGGAGCCGGAATTTCTCAATATGAAGCTGGTGAAATTCGCTATTATCTTGATGAAACGTTGCAAATACCGGTCAGCATTGTTGAACATTCTCG
>CAJWAC010000044.1 GCA_913020555.1 uncultured Polaribacter sp.
CCTCTTTCTCCGCAAATTGATTTTCAAAAATCATCAAAACCCTTTAAAATCTATGTTTTAAAGGGTTTTTGCTTTTCCATAAAACCCAAAAAATTCATTAAATCGTGTTAACTAGATTTCGATTGGGAAACACTCAATGTCAAAAACTGTTTTTGGGTCTATTTTAATAACTTAATCTAGATTAGCTACACTAAATCCTTTTTTGTAAGTAATTTCTTTCTGGCTATAAACCCCAATAGTACATTCTTGAGTATTCTTGTAATCAGTAAAAAGACTATCAATTTTAGTTTCTAACTTTATAGGTAGAGTTATACTGAATAAAACAAGAGAAATAATGATTATATTCAACTTCATACTTAATTCTATAGGTTTGATCTATATTTAAATTAAAAAAAGCTCAAATAATAAACTTCATTTTTGGGAATAATCCTTAAAATAATTGCGGTATAGAATCTAACTACTTTCTTGAAAATTAAACTGGTTTAGAGATTTTTTGGGTCAAATTTTTAGAACTCAATACGAATAGGTATATCCTGAAATTTGATTTATATTTTTATTGAGTAAATTCCGGTAATTTATATCAAAAAGATAAATGTGATAAATTATATTTCTTATAATTGGTTTAAAATCAAATTATTTTGTTTGTAGTTTTAATGCGATATGTAAATTGAATTAAGTCTTCAGGATTATATTTTTAACTATTATGATCTTTTGTAAATAGGATTAAATAGAATTATACTATTAGGCTCTGCGTTTTTTTATTACAAGGTATGTTTATGATTTTTAATTTAAAAGTTTAATCTTAATATTTGTAAATTTTTATCATTTTGTAGATTAGCTTAAATGTAATAATTTTTAGTAAACATTTTTACTCCTTTTTATAGTTGAATTGTTCCTTCAAAATATTTAATTGCTTTTCCTCTAATTATTACTCTATCATTCCGTAATTCACAAATTAATTCCCCTTTACGTTCAGAAATTTGTAAAGCGCTTAACTTCTTTTTATTTAGTTTATTTGCCCAAAAAGGTATCAAAGTACAGTGTGCGGAACCTGTTACTGGATCTTCAAATACAGCTGCTTGTGGGGTGAAAAATCTGGAAACAAAATCTATATCTTCAGATTTCGCCTTTGCTGTCACTATTATTCCTCCAGGATTAATGTTTATTTGATTAAGGATAGCAATATTAGGTTCTATCCTTTTAATTTCATCTTCTGAGTCATAAACCAATAAATAGTCGCGGGCTTTCCATATTTCTTTTGGCTGAATATTTAGTCCATCACTTATTATTTTTGGTAATTTTTCTTTTTTTGGAGGTCTTGATGGAAAATCAAGTTCTAAATAATCTCCATTCTTTGATACTTTTAAAAGTCCACTTTTGGTATCAAAAAAAATGTCATCACTGTCATTTCCTATTTCGTTGAAAATAACAAATGCGGATGCTAAAGTTGCATGACCACATAAATCTATTTCGAATTCTGGAGTAAACCATCTTAAGTGGAAGTGATTGTTTGATAATTGTACAAAAAATGCTGTTTCTGCAAGATTGTTTTCGACAGCAATATTTTGAAGAGTTTCGTCTTTTATCCAATTTTCCAGAGGACATACAGCTGCCGGATTCCCTCCAAATAATTTATTGGTAAAGGCATCAATTTGAAAAATTTTCAGTGTCATTAATCAGATGTTTTTAATTTTATATTACTTAAAACATAAATGTGTTTTCTTGGTATAATTTACATTTTAATTTGATAAAGTTCGTTTATTATTGCCAAAATTTCAAATCTTTGAAATAGTTAGTAGTAATATCAGGTTTAAATCAAAAATATTTTATGGTTAGTTTTGATGATTTTAAATATCAAAAAAACTTGTATCCAAAGAGAAAAGTATAAAATTCACTTTAATAGTTATTTAAGTAAATTACTAAAATAGGTCTTTGCTATTGAATAAAAAGTTGAGATTTATGGCCTGGATAATGGAATTGATTAGATAAAATTTACGATTATAAATAAGGTCTGATTGGTTTAAACTATTGTAAAGGTTGTATAATTTTAAATAATTAAGCCAGCAGATGGAAAGTCAGGATGAATTCAGAATAAAAATATTAAAATCCTGTAAAGCATTTTCATATTTTTTTAAAAGATTTGATTTTTTCTATATATTAGTTCAATATTAATTAATACGAAATAAAAATGAAAAAAAATTTAAGAATAATATTGTTTTCTATCCTTCTTACAGGAGCATCTTCACACTTATCCGCACAAGAATCCTATGGAGGAGCATTGAATTTATTTGGTAGTTTTGGAGAATACTCTGCAGTTACAGGTAGTTATGAAATACCTTTAGCTACAAATTGGACCATTTCTCCTCAGGCAACTATTCCTTTTAATTTTGATTTTATTGTTGCAGGGGCAAGAGTGGATTACTATTTTGACTCCATCTTAGGTTTGAACGAACCTTGGGATATTTGGGGTGGTGTTGGAGCAGGTTTTGTAATAGATCTTGATGATGCATACTCTGGAGATGGAATAGATTTAATTTTAAATATAGGTGCCGAATATAAATTTAACGACAAATGGGGTATTATTTTAGCTTTTGGAGAAAATGGTGCTAGTTTAGGCGTAGGCATTCACTTGTAATCTAAATAACATTTTTAAGAAAGCCTTATTCTATCTGAATAAGGTTTCTTTATTTCTAATTAAATAGTCAGTAAATTATATATTTTTTATAGAGACTCTGTAATATATGTAATAATTTTAAAAGAAGTTTTTGTATAAGGTTAGATTCCTGTTATAAATGCAGAGTTTTCTTTCCAAAATTGATTTTTGTGTATGCGATTTAGTTTGTCCCTCAAAAAAATTTATGTCTTGTTCTTTGAGGTATATGATATCTGTTTATTTGTTACAGTATAATCTTATCAACTAGATTTTTATCACTTTTATGATATCTCTAAATAGTATAATTTACGCATTATAAATAAATGTTGATATAATTTAAACTTTAAGAAACTTTTTTAAGGTAGCTTTTTATTGCTTCAAATGTTCTAATGTTTTACACAAAATTTATAGGCAGTTTGTTATTCTTAATTTTATTTTTACAAAGAGGTAATTTTAATATTGGTGGTAAAGAATTCCTTTTGGAATTTATCGAAATGGCCATTAGTTACTCCTTTAACTTATGCAGTAATTGTGGAAGAAGTAATCTAAAGATATTTGGCAGGAATAAGTGGCAGTCTTTATCATTAAATTCAGATTATTTCACAACTTGTAAAAATCAAATAAGTTTAGATTATTGGTTTTGCAATTAAATGATTCAAATTATAATGCTAAATTATAATACATATGTTGGTGCTAGAAAAGCAACCTATAATTCTGTTTTTAGGCTTAAAATGGTAAAAACACAACTACCTTTTTACGGATATAAATCTCACAAAAAATATATTATGCGAATATTCCTATTTTTAATAGCTTCATTTTTATTTTTTGAGACTAATGCTCAGCAAAAAGGGCTATCTGCTTTGTATGAAGATCATTTTATGATTGGTACAATCTATCATGGTGAACAGTTGGGAAACAACACAAAAAATAGAGATCAGAAAAAAGAAGAAGAAATTATCGAAAAAGAATTTAATGCAATTACTGCTGAGAATTGCATGAAGCCTATGCATATTATTGGTAAAAAAGGAGAGTATAATTTTGAGGAATCTGACAAGTTTGTGGAGTTTGCAATAGAAAAGGGACTAACTATTGTTGGTCATACTTTGATATGGAAAAATAGTGCACCTGATTGGTTTTTTAAAGATGAAAAAGGAAATAAGGTAAGTCGTCCTGTTTTAATAAAACGTATGAAAGAATATATTGAGACAGTTGTTAGCAGATATAAAGGAAAAATTAAATATTGGGATGTTGTTAATGAAGCTGTAGATGTTTTTAAAAATGAATATGGAGAAAAGTATGCAAAACTAAAATCTACACCTTGGTACGATATTATTGGTCCTGATTATATTGAAATAGCATACAGAGCAGCTCATAAAGCAGATCCAGAGTGTAAACTATTATATAATGATTACAATATGTATCAAAAAGAGAAAATTGATTTTATTGTAGATATGGTAAAGAATCTTGGAGCAAAAGGAGTTTCTATTCATGGCATAGGTTCACAAGGACATATGTTTATGAAACATCCAAAATTACATCAAGTTGATTATTGGTTAAAGAAATGTGCCGATGCAAAAATAACATTACATATTACGGAAATGGATATTAGTGTGTTGCCAAATGCTTGGAAACACAAAGGGGCTAGCGTAGAAGATAGATACGATTTAGCAGATAAATATAATCCTTATTCTAAGACCGTCCCTAAAAAAGTGTTACAAAAACAAGCGAAACGTTATAAAGATATGTTTAGTTTATTCTTAAAATATAGCTATAATATAGAGCGTGTAACTTTTTGGGGAGTTTGGGATGGGAACTCTTGGCGTAACTATCTTCCAATGATTGGTCGTACAGATTATCCACTTCTTTTTGATAGAGACTTCAAAAAAAAACCTGCATATTATGCATTAAAAAATCTAGTGATAGAAAAAGAATAAAATTATATTTTTTGGATTTTTCCTTATAAAAAAATTATAAAATTATTTCTGTAAATTAAGAATGTAACTCTTTAGATTTTAATTTGTTTTCACTTATTTAAGAAATGGATATACTGTTTTGATATCTTTTTATAACGATTTGTTTAATTCTTCTGTTATATTCATTTTCATTCTGTTGATATATCAGGTATTCATCCATAGAAAAATGCCCTATAATTATACCAATAACTTTATTTTTGAACTGTAAGTCTTTTTCTAATGTACTTTTTATTTTTTCCTTTTTCTTTTCTTGAGAAAAAATAGAAAAATCAACTTTTCTTTTGATGAAGTTTTGTTGCAACATAGCAATTAACAAATCGTTTTGCATTTTTATGAGAGGACGAATTACAGTATTTTGAAAATGCTCTATTTTTGTGGTTCGTTCATTAATCAATCCTTTTAATTCCGGTCTTTCTTTAGTCATTTTCTAATAGTTCGTCTAATTCTAGTTGTAAATCGTATTGTAAATCTTCATGCAACTTTGAGATGGCATTTTTTATCATTCTAATTTGCGTATTGAAAATATTTTGCAGGCGCTGACTTCTTTGAATTGATGGGCTTAATTCCAACATTTTATTACAGAAATACAATAACAATTCGGCTTCTGTTTCTTTTTTCTTAGAATATCTGATAAACTTTTTTATTTGTGATAATATTTTTCGAGTACTTTTTCTAATATAAAAATAACTCTTTGTATTAATCTCCGAAAATTGCTCATCCATTACATCTTTTATAGCTTGTATATAACCATCTTCATTATGAGATTCAAAAAGTAAATAAGTAAGCAGCTCTTTGTTTTCCTTTTTAAAACGTGACAAATGCAAGCACAATTCTTTTAACTCATCATTTGATTTATGAGAAAGTTCGTCTTTTAGTTTTTTGATAGTTACTGCTTTCAAAAGGTATTTTAGTTAATTAAAAAACCTCATAGATTTTAAAAGCTATGAGGTTTAGTATTATTTAAATATTACGCTTCACTCGGAATTTTTACAACTTCATTTACATCTACATTGTAATCTACTCCAGGAACTTTAAACCCGAAAAGTTTAAAAAATTCGTTGCTATAGCCCTCTAAATCTCCAATTTCAGACAAGTTTTCTGTAGTTGCACTTTCCCAAAGTTTAGCGATTTCTGCTTGGACATCTTCTCTCATTTCCCAATCATCAACACGAATTCTCCCTTTTTCATCTAAATCTAAATCACCACCAAATAAACGTTGGCTATATAAACGCTGAATTTGCTCTATGCAACCTTCATGAATACCTTTTTCTTTCATTACTTTAAACAATAAAGAAATGTATAAAGGAATTACAGGGATTGCAGAACTTGCTTGCGTTACTAAAGCTTTATTGACTGAAACATAGGCATTTCCATGAATCGATTTTAAATCATTTGTAATAGTAAATGCAGTTTGTTCTAAATCGTCTTTAGCTGCCCCAATTGTTCCGTTTCTATACACGGGTTTTGTAACATCTGGGCCAATGTATGAATAGGCAACAGTTTTAGCTCCGTCAGAAAGTAAGTTTTCAGCTTGTAAAGCATCCATCCACATCTTCCAATCTTCACCACCCATAACTGTGACTGTATTTGCTATATCATCACCTTCAGCAGGGTTTATAGAAATTTCTGACACATTTCCTGTATGAAAATCTACAGTTTTATTGCTAAAAACTTCTCCAATCGGTTTTAAAACCGACTTAAAACGTTTTCCGGATTCTGGATGTTTTCTTACTGGTGATGCTAAACTGTAAATTACCAAATCAATCTGACCTAAATCTTCTTTGATCAATTGAATAACTTGCTCTTTTATCTCATTTGAAAATGCATCTCCATTGATACTTTTTGCATACAAGCCTGCTTTGTGAGCGTGTTTTTCAAAAGCAGCCGTGTTGTAGTAACCAGGTGAACCTGGTCTTCCTTCTGTTGCAGGTTTATCAAAGAAAACTCCAATTGTGGCCGCGTCTGAGCCAAAAGCACTTGTTATTCTTGATGCCAATCCAAAACCTGTAGAGGAGCCAATTACCAATACTTTTTTTGCGCCATCAATTTTTCCTTTTGATTTTACATATTCAATTTGATCAATTATATTTTGTGCACAACCAACAGGATGTGATGTTAAGCAAATAAAGCCTCTTGTTCTTGGTTCTATTATCATTTTTGATTGTGTTAATTACTTTCTAAAAAAGTTAACCCCTCTTTTAGTTAATTGTTTTAATTTATTTAGACTTTAAAAAAGAATTGACATTCTCTTCTATTCTTTGTAATACATTTTCTGTTGAAGCTTTTACAAAAGTTTCTCCTGTAATTTGTTCATACAATTCTATGTATCTATTTGAAATTTCTATGATTTTTTCATCAGACATTTCTGGTATCTGCTGGCCTTCTTTCCCTTGAAAACCGTTTTCAATCAACCACTGGCGTACAAATTCTTTAGATAATTGTTTTTGAGGTTCATTATTATCTTGTCTTTCTTGATAACCATCAGCATAAAAATAACGAGAAGAATCTGGTGTATGAATTTCATCTATCAAAACTATTTTACCCTCTTTTGTTTTTCCAAATTCGTATTTAGTGTCTACTAATATTAAACCTCTTTTCGCTGCTATTTCAGTTCCTCGTTTAAATAGTTTTCGAGTATAATCTTCTAATATTAAGTAATCTTTTTCAGAAACGATTCCCTTAGCTAAAATATCTTCTCTAGAAATATCTTCATCATGTTCTCCATTATCAGCCTTTGTTGAAGGTGTAATTATTGGACTAGGAAATTTATCATTTTCATCCATTCCTTCTGCCATTTCCACACCACACAAAACTCTTTTACCAGCTTTGTATTCTCTTGCTGCATGTCCAGACATATAACCACGAATTACCATTTCTACTTTAAATGGATCGCATAAATGCCCTATCGCAACATTTTCATCTGGATTTGCCATTAGCCAATTTGGAACAATATCTTCAGTATCATTCATCATTTTAGTTGCAATCTGATTTAAGATTTGTCCTTTAAAAGGGATTTGACGCGGTAAAATTACATCAAAAGCAGATAATCTATCTGTTGCAATCATTACCAAAAGCTCACCATTTATATTGTAAACTTCTCTTACTTTACCTTTATAAATAGATTTTTGATTTGGAAACTGAAAATTGGTTTCGTTAATTGTATTCATTATTCTAAGTTGTGTAATTGATGCAAAAATAAGCTATCTAAGCTTATTTCTTTTTCTTTTCTAAAAGTTTTATTTGCTTTAAATTATCTGCAATAGGTGTTGCTGTAATAACTTTTTCGCCGGGAATAAAATAAAAAAAGTAAGCTGAATTTTGTCCTATTTTTCGAACATCTAATTTTGAATTATCTTTAAATATTAACGTGTAATTTGGTATAATTTCTTTATTAGTATATTTCTGTTTCATTCCCAACCCCATTCCTGTTCTCATCGAAATAAATAATAGAAAAAAAATAAACATTAATCCAGGAAATAAATTTTTCTTTTTTCTTAATAATTCATATTTCTTATCCCACTTTTCAATATTGTAAATTTTCTGATACCATTTTTTTACTCTCAAATATGCATAAATTTTAAACATCCAGTTTGTAAAATACAAATACATTAACCAAAATATTAATCCTAAAAAAAGAGAAATTTTCCAGTTATTGGTTAATAAACTGATTGGAGAAATTAACGCATCTAAAATTGTAGTATAATTTAAATATGAAACCCCAAAAATTCCATAAAAAATAGCATCACTAACAATTCCTAAAATTATAAGATATAAATACCCGATATAAAAGTAATCTTGCAATCCTAATTTTTCCTTTTCAATTTTTATCATTCTGATTCTATACTTTTATATGCAGTTATAATTTTCTTAACCAATCTGTGTCTTACAACATCTTTATCATCTAAATAAACTTGAGCAATACCTTCAATATCTTTTAATGCAAGTAGCGATTCTTTTAAACCAGAAACTTGTTTTCTAGGCAAATCTATTTGACCAGGATCACCTGTTATTATAAATTTTGCATTTTTACCCATTCTTGTTAAAAACATTTTCATCTGATTATGAGTTGTGTTTTGGGCTTCGTCTAAAATCACGAATGCATTGTCTAAAGTTCTACCACGCATAAATGCCAAAGGTGCAATTTGAATTACTCCTTTTTCAATATTAGATTCTAATCTTTCATGCGGTATCATATCTCTTAAAGCGTCATATAAAGGTTGCATGTAAGGATCTAATTTTTCCTTTAAATCTCCGGGAAGAAAACCTAAATTTTCTCCAGATTCTACAGCTGGTCTTGTTAAAATAATTCTACGAACTTCTTTTTCCTTTAAAGCTTTAACGGCCAAAGCCACGGCTGTATAGGTTTTTCCTGTTCCGGCAGGCCCTACAGCAAATAACATGTCGTTTTTTTGCATTAACGAAACCATTTTTCGCTGATTTTCAGTTTGCGGTTTAATTAACTTTCCACTAACTCCATGCACCAAAACATCTTTAGTGTTTTTAGCAGAAATGGATTTTTCTTCTTTTCCATTTGATGTTAAAATACGTTCAATACTATTTTCATCTAATTTATTGTAGCGATTAAAATATTTTATCAAACGATCTAATCGTATTTCAAAATTATCTAGAATTTCGGGTTCACCATAAATTTTTAGTTTAGATCCACGAGCAACTATTTTAATTTTAGGAAAATATCTTTTTAATTGTTCAACTGTACTATTATGTGTACCAAAAAAATCATTAGGATTAATTTCAGTTAACTCTATAATGCGTTCGTTCAAATGTTTTGTTTTTATTAATTTTTACAATTATATTTCAAATAAAAATAGCAATTTAAAATACTAAATTGATTAGATTTGCGTAAAATAATGAACAACTTTTACACAATTCATTAACAAAAAAATTAATGGGATTAATTACTTTAACTACCGATTTTGGAACAAAAGACCATTTTGTAGGTGCAGTTAAAGGTGCAATTTTTTCTGAACTTGCTGATGCTAAAATTGTAGATATTACTCATGAAATTTCTCCTTTTAATATTACAGAAACTGCTTATATCTTAAAAAATTCTTATAAAAGTTTTCCAGAAGGTACTATACATATAGTAGGAGTAGATTCCGAATTAAGTGCAGAGAATAAACACATTGCTTTAGAATTAGATGGCCACTTTTTTGTTTGCCCAGACAATGGATTAATTTCTATGATTGCTTCTGAAATTAAACCAACAAGAATTGTAGAAATAAATATTCATGATAGAATTGAGAGTAGTTTTCCTGTATTAGATGTTTTTGTGCAAGTAGCTTGCTTTATTGCTAGAGGTGGAAATTTAACTGTAATTGGAAGAGAAATTTTTGATTTTAAAAAACTTATAGAAATTCAACCAAAGGTAAATCAAGCTCAAACCCAAATTATTGGAGGTGTTTTATATATTGATAATTATGGTAATGTAATTACTAATATTAGTAATAAAATGTTTAATGATATTGGTAAGGGAAGAAAATTTAAAGTAAACGCCTCTAGATATTCTTTCACAAAAATATTTGAAAAGTATAATGAAATAAAAGGAAATAATCTTAAAGATTCTTTGCAGTTTGATGGAAGTAAATTAGCTATATTTAACTCTGCTAGATTCTTAGAAATTGCTATTTATAGGAGTAATTTAAAAACAGTTGGTGGCGCATCAACCCTATTGGGTTTAGCTTATAGAGATCCAGTTATTATTGAATTCTTTAATGAGTCTAAACCAGAATTTACACCTTTACAATAATAGAATTATGTTTGTACGAATTGTAAAAATGAGTTTACACTCAAAATTTATTGCTGATTTTCAAACGATGTTTGATGAGAAAAAATCAAAAATCAGAGCTACTGCAGGTTGCCAATTATTAGAATTATATCAGGATAAAAATAATCCAGAAATCTTTTTCACCTATTCTTATTGGAATAATGAAAGTGATTTAGAAAATTATCGAAATTCTGATTTTTTTAAATCGACTTGGAAGCAAACTAAAGGTTATTTTAATGATAAACCCCAAGCTTGGAGCGTAGCAAAGAAAGTTAGTCTTCAATAATCTTTTAGAAATAGTAATTTAAAGTATTATTTTATATTTTTCGAACTCTAAAAACTAATAGTTTTATTTAAAAAATGCTTAAAAAAAGTGTTTTTTGATTTTAAGAGAATATTTAGTTAAAAAAAGTAATTATAAATGATATCAATATTAAAAAAAGAATTCAACTCATTTTTTGCAAGTTCCATTGCATATTTGGTAATTGGTGTTTTCTTGTTAATTAGTAGTTTGTTTTTATTTGTTTTTAATGACGATTTTAACATTTTAAACGCTGGTTTTGCAGATGTTACACCGTTTTTTTATCTAGCTCCTTGGGTTTTTCTATTTTTGATTCCTGCAATTACAATGAAAAGTTTTGCAGATGAATACAACACAGGAACCATTGAATTGTTAAAAACAAATCCAATTTCAGATTGGCAAATTATTATGGGTAAGTTTTTGGCTTCACTATTATTGATTTTAATAGCTATTATTCCTACTTTTTTATATGTTTTTACAGTTTATCAACTGGGGAATCCCATTGGTAATATTGATTTTGGAAGCACAGTAGGTTCTTATATTGGCTTATTATTTTTAGCATCAACGTATACGGCTATTGGCTTGTTTACATCTACGTTGTCTAAAAATCAAATTGTAGCTTTTATTTTAAGCATTTTCATAACCTTTATTTTATTGTATGGCTTTGATGCTATTTCTAATTCTTTTGGGAGTGCTTTTCTAACTATAAAAAAAATAGGAATTAACGAACATTTTAAAAGTATTTCTAGAGGTGTAATTGACACTAGAGATATTATCTATTTTTTGAGTGTTACTTTTTTCTTTTTATTCATTACTAAATCACGTTTAGAGAATGAATAGAAATCTCAAAAACGTATCGATTTTAATAGTGATTTTAATTGCGCTAAATTTTGTTAATCAATCTTTTTACAAACGCTTTGATTTAACATCTGATAAACGATATACGCTTTCTGAAACCACTAATTCTATTTTATCAAAAGTAAAAAAGCAATTATTTATTACGGTTTATTTAGAAGGTGATTTTCCTTTAGAATTTAAGAGACTACAAGTTGAAACAAAACAATATTTAGAGGAATTATCCGCTGAAAATAGTAACATAATAATAAGTTTTGAAAACCCTGATGAACAGCGTGAGGAGTTGATTAAAAAAGGGATGCAGCCAAGTCAGCTAACAGTTGAGGAAGAGGGTAAACTTACTGAAGCGATTATTTTTCCTTGGGCAGAAATCAATTATCAAGAAAAAACAAAAATAGTTTCTTTGTTACCAACTTCAGTTGCCGCTAGTCAAGAAGAACAACTGCAAAAAGCTATTGAAAGTTTAGAATATCTATTTTCTGATGCTATTAACTCCATCACTCAAAAAAGCCAAAAACGAGTTGCAGTTATTTACGGAAATGGAGAATTACCAGACATTTATCAATACAGTTTTTTAAGTGAAGTTGCAAAAAAATATAAACTAGCTAAATTTACGTTAGATTCTGTAAGTACAAGTCCACAGCAAACTTTACAAGATTTGTCTTATTTAGATTTGGCAATTATTACAAAGCCAACCGAAAAATTCACAGAAAAAGAAAAGTTTGTTTTAGATCAATTTATTACAAATGGAGGCAAAACACTTTGGATGTTGGATAATGTGCAAGCAGAGCAGGATAGTTTAATGGCTACTGGAAAAATGCTAGCTTATCCAAAAGATTTAAATTTGACAGATTTGTTATTTTCTTATGGAATTAGAATTAATACAACCTTAGTAAAAGATTTATATGCTGCTCAAATTGCTCTGGCAACGGGAACATCTGGAAGCCAGACACAATATCAAAATTTAGATTGGTTTTATCATCCTTTGGTTGGTGGAAATCCAAATCATCCTATTACAAAAAATGTAGCGCCAATTCGTTTACAGTTTGTAAATCAGATAGATACTTTAAAGAATACTATTAAAAAAACACCTTTATTGTTAAGTTCTAGATTTAGTCAAAAAGTGGGTACACCAACCATTATTGAATTGCAATCTATTGCAAACGAACCTCAAGAAAAAGATTTTGTTTCGGGTGGGCAATTGTTAGGAATTTTATTAGAAGGTGATTTTAAATCTGCTTATAAAAATCGTGTAAAACCTTTTGAAACTGCATTGTTTAAGTCAAATGCTGTAGATAATAAAATGGTTGTAATTGCAGACGGTGATGTTGGGAGAAACCAAATCTTAAAAGGGAAGCCAACAGATTTATCCATCGATAAATGGACCAATCAACAATTTGGAAACAAAGATTTTTTAATAAATACTGTAGATTATCTGTTAGATGATGCTGGTTTAATAAGCCTAAGAAATAAATCTCTTAAAATTAATTATTTAGACAAACAAAAAGCATTTAAAGAACGCTTTTTTTGGCAGCTTATAAATGTTGCTTTACCTCTTGTTTTCTTATTTATTTTTGGAATTTCTTTTAATTATTGGCGAAAGAAAAAGTATAGTTAAGAGTTCAAGGTTTTGTAATCTAAGCCCAATATTGTTGGCTTAAAAATGCTAGAATTTATTTTCTCAATTTCAAATTAAATCTGCAGTAGATCATCATAAATAAATTCGTAGTCTAATGTTTTTTGAATTTTATTTGATGAGATTACCTTCCATTTTAAAACAGTTTCTTGCTTAAATTTAGGAGGCTCTAGACCTTTACTTTCTTTTGCAACTGAATAAAAATCCTTTCTTTTAGGATGGTCGTTTGAACACGCATTAAAAGTTTCATTCCAGCAATTTTGATTGATGATGTTATGAATAATTCCAATGCAATCTTCTCTATGAATCATATTTACAAAACCTTCAGGCTGTGGAATTTCTTTTTGGTTTTTAAACCAATTTGCAGGATGTCTTTCTGCCCCAAATAAACCAGCAAAACGAATAATTGTAGTTTCAAAAAAGTTGTTTTTTCTGAATAAATCTTCAATTTCTGCCAAAGGATGATTTTTTATAACTTCATCTTCTTCTGTCATAACTCTGTTAATGCTGGGGTATACAGAGGTAGAACTAATAAAAATTACTTTTTGAATCGTAGACTCTTGAATTTGAGAAATTAAATTTTCAAACGCATCAATGTCTTTTGATGTAATTGCAATAATTAAAATATCAGATTGTAAAAAATCGTAATATTCTTCAAATTCAGCAATGTTTAATAAGTAGGCATCAATATCTAATTTTTCTAAAGTTTCAATTTTATCTGTAGAAGTTGTGGAACCTTTCACAAGATAACCTTCTTCTAACAATGAAATTGAAAGCGGTTTTCCTAGCCAACCACAACCTAAAACACTTATATTATTCATTATTTACAATTATCATCATCACAACAATTATCATCTTTTATCAACTTGCATGAAACTACGGCTAGCAGAGCGCCTAAAATTGGTGCAATAATATACAGCCAAAGTCCTTGAATATTCCCTGAAACAATATTTGGTGCTAAAGAACGTGCAGGATTCATACTTGCATTTGTAATTGGGCCAGCAAACATGGCTTCTAATAAAACAACAGCTCCAATTGCAATACCTGCAATAACTCCCATTTCTTTGCTTCCTGTAGAAACATTTATAATCACTACCATTAAGAAAAAGGTTAATAATAATTCTAGTACAAAAGCACGCCAAACATCAATAGTAGGAATTGTAGCACCTAAAAACTCACTTTTTGGAAACAAGAAAAGTAAAATTAAACTTGCTGTAAAAGCTCCTAAAATCTGCGCAATAATATATTTTGGCACCTCTTTCCAAGAAAACTTTTTAGCATAAGCAAATGCAATAGTTACGGCAGGATTAAAGTGTGCTCCAGAAGTTTCGCCAAAAGCATAAATCATAGACATTACAATTAAACCCCAAGTTATTGCAATGCCAACGTGCGTTACTTCTCCACCAGTAATTTCATTTATTGTCATTGCTCCTGTACCACAAAAAATCATGGAGAATGTACCTATAAATTCGGATATGTATTTCTTCATTATCAAGTCTTATTTTGCAAAGATACGTTACCTTAATTTAAGTTTTTGTTAACATTTGTCGTTTTAGGAAATCGTAATTTTGAGTGTTATTAAAATTTAAATTAACAACAATTATGAAAAAAATTATATTATCATTATTTATTGCGGCATTTAGCGTTTCTGCAAATGCTCAAATTGAAACTCCTGCTCCAAGTCCTTTTCAGAAAATAGAGCAAAAAATTGGTTTAACAGATGTAACTTTGGAATATTCTAGACCAAGTATGAAAGGAAGAAAAGTTTTTGGAGGTATACAAGATTATGGAAAAGTTTGGAGAACTGGTGCTAATGAAAATACAAAATTAACTTTTTCTACAGATTTTATGGTTGATGGTAGGCCAGTAAAAAAAGGTACTTATGCGCTTTATACTATTCCCGGTGAAAAAACTTGGGATGTTATTTTGTATTCTGATGCTTCTAATTGGGGTAACCCAAGATCTTGGGATGATACTAAAGTAGCAGCTAAAGTTACAGTTACTCCTATGCAAATGCCAATGAATGTTGAAACTTTTACTATTTCTTTTGATAACTTAACAAATTCCTCAGCAGTTCTTGGAATTGTATGGGAAAACGTATACGTTCCTTTTAAGTTGGAAGTGCCAACAGACAAAATGGTTTCATCTAGCATTAGTAAAATAATGAATGGCCCAACCGCAAATGACATGTATGGAGCAGCTGTGTACTACTTGCAAGCTGATAAAGATATTAAGCAAGCACAGTCTTGGATTGATAAAGCAGTTGAAATGACTGATGATGCTCCTAAATTTTGGTATTTAAGACAGCAATCTTTAATTCATGCAAAAGCAGGAAATACAAAAGGCGCAATTGCTGCAGCTAAAAAATCTCTAGAATATGCTACAAAAGCAAATAATGCAGGTTATATAAAAATGAACAAAGCTTCTTTAAAAGAATGGGGAGCAATGTAAACTTTACAATTATTTAAAATAAAATCTCAAGTTAACACTTGAGATTTTTTTATTTCTATTTTTGTCTAGTCCTAAAATAGTGTTACACCAAAATAATTATGAAATAATATTATAGAAAATTTTAGTTGCTTGTATTTTGGACTGGTTTAAAAAGATTCATATTGTAAACCAATCAACTCCCTTATATCATCTATTGTTTTTATCAACTTTATAGAGAAATCAAAGCTCATGACATCACTTTCTTTTTTACCTTCTCTTAAAAGATGATTAAAATGTTCTATTTCAAAATTATAACCAATGGTTGAATACTTGAAATCGATAGTTTTTTTGCTATTATCCTTTAAAATAGTAACTGTTGATGGTTCATGAAATCTTTTATTTATTTTTACAACTGCTTTTTCAAAAGTAAAAATAGCTTCAGTTTTAGTTTCCTTTAAAAGAGTAGATTTTAATTTTGCGGTTCCATTTTGATAATTAAAAGTCATATTGCATTCAGAGTCTGCTCCTGTCTCAAAAAAAGTAGCTTTTGCATCTATTTGTTTAGGAACTCCTAAAGTGGATAACGCCATAAAAATCGGATAAATTCCAATATCTAAAAGAGAACCTCCACCAACTTCTTTTTTAATTAATCTACTTTTTAAATCATATTTAGCCCTAAAGCCAAAATCTGTATGCAATTCCAACAACTCCCCAAATGTTTTTTGATTGACAATTTCTAAAACATAAGTAATGTGCGGTAAAAAATATGTCCATAAAGCTTCCATTAGTAAAACATTATTTTGCTTAGCTAAAGCAATCATTTGTTTTACTTCTGTCAAATTCATTGCAAATGGTTTCTCACACAAAACAGCTTTTTTGTGCTGTAAACATAATATGGTATGCTCTTTATGAAAAGAATGAGGCGTAGCTATATAGACTGCATCAATTTCATCATCTTTAGCCAGTAATTCGTAAGAATTATAAGTTTTTTCTACTCCATATTTTTTAGAAAATTCTTTTGATTTCTTTGCACTTCTAGAAGCTACAGCGTGTAATTTTGAGTTGCTTACAGTTGTTAAATCTGTTGCGAATTTATTGGCTATTTTTCCTAATCCAATAATTCCCCATTTAATGGTTTTCTGTTCCATTAGAAGTTGTTTTTTCAATATTAAAATATCCTAAAAATAGAAATAAAACAATTAGAGATACCACATGTGTAATGTTTAAAGAAACATCATTTAAAACATCAAAAGTTATTTTGAAAATAGCTAATGATGAAATTATCAAAGTTACTTTACTTTGAATGTTAATAGCCTTAAATACGGAAGCCAATGATAAAAATAAAACCAAAATACAGCCAATAAAATTAAGCCATAAATAACTAATAATAGGTTCTAAATCTTTATCCTCATATACATAAATGGCAAAATAATAGATTAAGAGAATAATAATTTGCGTAATTAATGCAGAAGAAAAAACTGCTTTACCATTTACTTTCTTAAAGAAAAATGCTAAAAGAAAAATACCTAAAACGTTTCCATAAAATATAGAGCCAATAATGTTTACTAGCTGGATTAGATTATCGAATAAATTGGCAATGCAGGCCACAGAAATTGCAATTAAACCCCAAAGCAATGTAAACCATTTAGAGGCCTTTACAAAATGTGCATCTTCTTTGTCTTCTTTTACATTTCGTTTGTACAAATCTATGGCTGTTGTGCTTGCTAATGCATTTAATTCTGATGCTGTAGATGACATTGCAGCAGACAAAATTACAGCTAATAAAAGGCCAATTAAACCTCTTGGTAAATTGTTTAAAATAAAATGAATAAACACATAATCTTTGTCATTAGATTCTATTTTGTCTAAAGTGTTTTCTTTATTAATTTTGTCTATAATTTCTTTTGATTTTACTTTTAATAGTAAATCTTTGGTATTTAATTCTTGAATTTCTTCTTTTTCATCATCTTGAAAACCATCTAAAAACAATGCTTTTTTGCTGTTCTCTATGCGAATATGTTCAGCTTCTAATTGTTGATATTCGGCTATATATTTAGAATTTAAAACCTCTTCATTTGCGGTAGGATTAAAGTTTAAAGGTGATGGATTAAATTGATAAAATACGAAAACCATAATACCTATCAGTAAAATAAAAAATTGCATAGGCACCTTTAGCAAGCCATTGAAAATTAAACCTAACTGACTTTCTCTAACAGATTTACCTGATAAATAACGTTGTACTTGACTTTGGTCTGTTCCAAAATAGGAAAGCATTAAAAATGTACCACCCAAAATCCCTGTCCAAACTGTATATCTGTTACTTAAATCAAAAGAGAAATCTAAAACCTCCATTTTATTACTGGCTCCAGCAATTTCTAGTGCATTGGTAAACGTAATGTTTTCTGGAAGCTGACTCATAATCATGAAAAATGCAATTAACATTCCAACAAAAATGATAATCATTTGTTGCTTCTGAGTTACATTTACGGCTTTGGTTCCGCCAGAAACAGTATAAATAATCACTAAAAAACCAATAATTACATTAAGCGTTAATAAATCCCAACCTAATACCGCTGATAAAATTATTGCTGGTGCAAAAATGGTAATTCCTGCCGCTAAACCTCTCTGAATTAAAAATAAAATTGCCGCTAAACTTCTCGTTTTTAGATCAAATCTACCTTCTAAAAATTCATAAGCCGTATATACTTTTAATTTATGATATATAGGAATGAAAACTAAGCAAATAATTACCATTGCTATTGGTAAGCCAAAATAAAATTGTACAAACCCCATTCCACTATGAAAAGCTTGCCCAGGAGTTGATAAAAATGTTATTGCACTGGCTTGAGTTGCCATAACTGATAGCCCAATCGTCCACCATTTTGAATCATTTCCACCTTTTATATAATCCGTAACATTAGAATTCTTGCGAGTCACATAAGCTCCATAAGCCACAATAAAAATTAAGGTTATTGAAAGAATTATCCAGTCAATGAAATGTAATTTACTAGCTATTTCCATAAATTACGCTGTAAAATGATTTGTAATTAAATAAAACACCACTAAATACACTATGTTGGCTATTAATACCAATGTATATTCTTTTTTCCAAATGTACTTTTGATTATTCATTTCATATTGTTTTTAGAAGTTGTCTAATTTATATTCCTTAATCACTTTTTATTTTTGCCTACAGATAATAAATTTGCAAATAATTTATAAGCTCCAGAAACTCCTGCAGGTAGTTCTCTAAAGAAACTTAAACCTGTGTAAATGTAATTGCCTTTGCCGTATTTTGCGATTAATAAACTTCCATCTTTTGGAGTTTCTCCTTTATCATTCATAGATAGAATAGGAGTATATTCTTCACTCCACGAATTTGGGAAATATAAACCGCGCTCTTGCACCCATCCTTTAAAATCTTCTTGAGTAATTGGGTTTGGCGAGTTTAATATGGGATGCGTTTTATCTAATATTCTAAAAAATAAATTTTTAGGATGCTCGATTGCATTTAAAAAATCCATGCTAAGTCATATTTTACCAATTCCAAATAAAATTCCCGCTCATGATATGTGGATTGGATTAATAAATGAAATTTATGGAAAGTCAGCCTTCATAAATGAACCTCTGTTTCAATATAGAAGGCATTCTGAAAATGTAAGTTCTATGACACATGAAAGTGCTATAAGAATGATACGTTGGAGGATCATCCTAATTTTC
>CAJWAC010000045.1 GCA_913020555.1 uncultured Polaribacter sp.
AACAATTAATGAGCAAGGCTTTAAAATACTTAATCCTAAAATAGGAGCAATTTATGGAGATAGTATTACAACAGAAAGAGCGGAAGAAATATGTAAACGTTTGTTTGATAAAGGTTTTGCATCTACCAATGTGGTTTTAGGAATTGGTTCTTTTACGTATCAATTTAACACCAGAGATACCTTTGGGTTTGCAATGAAAGCAACATCGGTAGTTGTAAATGGTAAAAGAAGAGAAATCTTTAAAGATCCAATTACGGATGATGGCATTAAAAAATCCGCAAAAGGATTACTTAAGGTAACGCTTAGAAATAACGAATATACTTTAGTAGATAAAGTATCAGAAATAGAAGAACAAGAAGGTGAATTGAAGTTAATATATAAAAATGGTAAATTTTTTAATCAGGTCAATTTAATGGAAGTTAGAAATAGTATAAATAATATAATTTAACACAAGTAAGATGTACACGATAAAGAACTTTAAAGATGGTCAAGTTTCTGCTAAAATGATTGAAAGAGGTAATCTTTATGTTAAAATTAGAGGAAATACTTATGAGGATTTATTTAAAATTGCTTCTGTAAAAGAGGCATGGGATGCGGATATAGGAAATACAAACAATATTTCTGTCTTAACAATTTATTGTTTAATTGGGCAACGTTCGGATAGAAGGTTTAATGACAATGAATCTTTTGATTTAAAGGTTATTGCCAATTTTATTAATGCGATGCAATTTAATAGAGTAGAAATATTACACCCCCATAGCAGCGTTACTTTAGCGTTGATTAATAATTCAATAGAAATTAGTTGTTTTGATTATGTTGAGAAAGTATTTCATGACATTGGTAATCCAGTTTTAGTAAGTCCTGATGCTGGCGCTTATAAAATTACACATTCGTTTGCTGTAAAACTGAATGCGGATATCATACCATCTAATAAAGTAAGAATTAATGGAGTGCCAAAAATTAAAATTCAGGCAGATGTAAAACAGAAAAATTGTTTAATTATAGATGATTTAGCAGATGGAGGAAGAACTTTTAAGCAATTGGCTATAGAGTTAAAAGATCAAGGTGCAAATAAGGTTTTCTTATACGTTACACATGCACAATTTAATTATGGTTTTGAGGAATTAAAAGAAACTATCAATCATATTTATTGCACTAATAGTTATAAAGACATTACTGATAATTTTGTGACTCAATATCAAATAGTTTAAGCTTTTTAATACCAGAAAACTATAAATAAGTATTTCCAATTTTACTTTGTTAAACTAATAAAGTAAATTATAACATGTTTTTCTAATACAAGCTCTTAAATTTCTGTGGATTTTCTTCGTGCATAATATCGTAGATCTTCTCGAAAATATCTTCAGCCGAAGGTTTTGAGAAATAATCACCATCAGTTCCATAAGCAGGTCTGTGGGCTTTAGAGGTTAATGTAGATGGTTTACTGTCTAGATATTGATATCCATTTTGATTTTCTAAAATTTCTTGTAGAATGTATGCCGAGGCTCCTCCAGGAACGTCTTCATCAATTACAATCAGCTTATTTGTTTTCGCTAAACTTTTTACACAATCGTGATTCAAATCAAAAGGCAACAAAGATTGAGCATCTATAATTTCGATATCGATACCGACTTGTGCTAATTCTTTGGCAGTTTCTTCTACAATTCTTAAAGTAGATCCATAAGAAACAACGGTAATATCTTTTCCTTCTTTTACAGTTTCTACAATGCCAATAGGTGTTTTAAATTCACCTAAATTAGTAGGCAACTCTTCTTTTAATCGGTAACCATTTAAACATTCAACTACCAAAGCAGGATCATCTCCTTCTAAAAGAGTGTTGTAGAATCCAGCAGCTTTGGTCATATTTCTTGGTACTAAAACATGAATTCCTCTTAGATTATTTATAATTCCGCCCATAGGTGAGCCGGCGTGCCAAATGCCTTCTAATCGATGGCCTCGCGTTCTAATAATTAAAGGTGCTTTTTGTTTGCCGAAAGTTCTATAGCGTAAAGTAGCCAAATCATCACTCATTATTTGCAGTGCATACAAAAGATAGTCTAAATATTGAATTTCTGCAATTGGTCTTAAACCTCGCATTGCAAGTCCTATTCCTTGCCCTAAAATAGTAGCTTCTCTAATACCCGTGTCAGAAATTCTAATATTTCCATATTTTTCCTGTAAACCTTCTAAACCTTGGTTTACATCACCAATATAACCCGCATCTTCTCCAAAAATAACAACATCTTTGTGCTTGTTTAGGAGCACGTCAAAATTGTCTCGCATTACAATTCTAGCATCAACTAAGTTTTTGTCTTGAGCGTAAATTGGTTTTTCCGCTAAAACCTCAACAGTGCTAAGTTCAGTTTCGCTAGTTAAGTGTGTTGAATATTTATAATGTGCATCCTTTAAAGAAGATTTTATAAAGTTTTGAAGTTCTACTTTTTCTACAAAACTCTCATCTTTTAAATAACGTAAACATTTTCTTGCTGCTGCTAAAACATCTTTTCGAGTTGGTTCTGCAATTGTTAGTAAGTCGTTTCTGTATTTATTTATAAAAGTACCGTTATTACTTTTGGCAGTAATTCTTTCTAAAAGTTCACTGGCTATTGTTCTTTCGGTTTTTATCTCATTTAAATACGCATTCCAAGCATTTCTCTTGGCATTGGTAACTTCTTTTTTGGCTTGTTTTTCTAATAAGATTAAATCTTCTTCACCATTTACAAAACGTAAAACTTCACCAGTTTCAGTTTCCAATTCAAAATCTAAAATCCACTCTCGCATCTTAGCAATACAATCGTGATTTTTTTCCCAATTTAATCTCTTTTTATCTTTATATCTTTCGTGAGAACCAGAGGTAGAATGCCCTTGTGGTTGTGTCAGTTCTTTTACGTGAATTAAAACAGGCACGTGTTCTTCTCTTGCAATTTTTGCAGCTTTTTGATAAATATCTACCAATTGAACATAATCCCAACCATTAATCACAAATATCTCGTAGCCATCATTTTTTTCATCTCTTTGAAATCCTTTTAAAATCTCAGAAATACTCTCTTTTGTGGTTTGGTATTTTGCATGTACTGAAATGCCATACTCATCATCCCAAACACTCATTACCATAGGTACTTGTAAAACACCAGCTGCGTTAATGGTTTCAAAAAACAAACCTTCGCTTGTACTTGCATTACCTATTGTACCCCAGGCAACTTCATTTCCATTGATAGAAAAATTAGTTTTATTGGATACGCTTTTTTCGTTTCTATATATTTTTGAAGCTTGAGCCAGACCCAATAAACGCGGCATTTGACCTGCAGTGGGAGAAATGTCTGAACTAGAATTGTATTGTTTTGTTAAATTCTTCCAATTGCCATTTTCATCAATACTATGTGTTGCAAAATGACCTCCCATTTGTCTTCCTGCAGACATAGGATCTGCCTTAATATCTGTATGTGCATACAAACCAGCAAAAAATTGTTGAGCGGTTAGCTCACCAATTGCCATCATAAAGGTTTGGTCTCTGTAATAACCAGATCTAAAGTCTCCTTTTTGAAAAGCTTTAGCCATGGCTAATTGTGGCACTTCTTTTCCGTCACCAAAAATACCAAATTTCGCTTTTCCGGTAAGTACTTCACGTCTTCCTAATAAACTACACTCTCGGCTTATTTTTGCAATTCTGTAGTCTTGCAAAACTTCCTTTTTAAATTCGTTGAAAGTAATTTCTTGATTGTTTAAAGGAACCGTTTTTTGCAGCATAATTTAAGAGTATTAAGTTTTTGCAAAGATAGTTTTTTTAATTGATATTTAAAAATATTTAATTTTACTAAGAATATGTTAATAAAATGGTTAGAAAACTTTAATTTGTTAGTAATTTTACAAAAAAAATGAATTTGTTTAAAATTACAGAAATCCTCTTCTAAAGAAGTTGTAGATGGCATTGATATTTCCTGTAAAGGTAAATCTAATTTTCTCTGCGTATGCCCTTTGTGAAATTTCCCATCCATTATTAGAATAAAGCGGAAAATATATTTCGAAAATGTTGTGAATAAAATTTAATCGGATTCCATTATTGTAAGCAAAATATACCGGAGTATTTTTGTTTTTTAGAAAGGCAACATCATTATAGATTTCGACCCATCTCCATAAACCAAGGCTAGAGTTTAAAGATAACATATATTGATTAGCAAATCTTGTGGGTAAGACTGATTTGAATCCGCCTTCTGCAATAATGTACTGTTGACTAAAGATACCTGAATCTTCAGAGCGTCCATAATAGTTTAATTGAAATAAATAGTCATTAGCTCTATCTAGGCCAAAGCTAAAATAATCTCCAGAAGACCTATTACTTAGAAAAGTACCTGCATAAAGTCTAAAATCTAATTGCGTATTAGAAGAAGATAAAGAACGATATCTGATATCTGCTGACACTTTTGAGAAGTTTTCTGCAATTTCGAAGCCAAAATTATATCTAAATTCTTGAATAATATCTGGATTCATATAGTTATACCGTATGCTTAATACATTATAATTGTCTTCAGGACTTTCAGGTTGGTCGGTGGGTATTTCTTTGTTGATGCTTAATATTTTTGCACTTATAGATTCTTGAGTAGCATCTCTTAAATCTTTTCGTTTGAAAATTAAATTCACAAAAGGTATCAATGATCTGTAAGATAGGTTAGGAGCGTAATCTGATGTGCCACCTGCCATACCATACACAATTTTGTAAATATTTGTTTCTTCAAAATACTGATTATACACAACTGAAAAACTACCAACAACAGAACCACTTTTTGTGGCAAGAGCGGGTGCTAAAGAGAATTCTAAATTTCTTTTAATTAAAGGTTTGTTGTGCACACTTACTCCAAAAATTAATCCGTTGTAAAAATTATAACTAAAGTTAGGTTGATAAAAAAGTTGGTGATAGTAAGGGTCTTGAATATCTTTTATTAAACTAAATTTTAATGGTTTATTAAAAATTTTTTTTCTTAACCTTTTCCAATTGTCTAGTGTGTTCAATTCTGGATAAAAGTTTTCATAATTTAAACTAACTTTATTAATTCCTTTTTTAGGAATATTTACAGTGGCAGTGTCTGTTATGCCTGTAACCCATTTTTTAAATTTTACTTCTTTATCGTTTAATCCGTAAAGTAACACAGGTGTAGTTATATTTCTTTTATTTCTTATTGTTACAGCTACGCTATCATCATTTATCACAACATCATCTATAGTATGGTCTATTTTTTTGTTTGTTTTAATAAAATCATTAAAAAACCAATTGATTTCTTTATCGGTCTTTTTTAATATTAGATTTTGAAAGTCTTTACTTGTTATTATCTTGGTTTGGTTATTTTGATAAAATTCTTTTATTGAATTGTTTAAAACACTGTCGCCTAAATATCCTTTTAAATATCTAAAAGCCAAACCTGCTTTGTATTTGTTTGCAATTTTCCTATTAAAATTAGATAAAGAGTCTGCAGATGTTGACAATGACTGATCTAAAAATTTACGAGAGACAAATTGATAAATTAATGGATATTTATCATTAAAATCTGCTTTTGAAAAATTGAAATTTTTTAAAAACCACTTGTCAGAAAACTTTCCTAATATTTTTGTATTCGGATAAAATTTTTCAATATATTCAATCATTAAATAGTTTTGTAAACCATCTAAAAGCCAATAATCTTTTCTTTTGTTTAAGAGTAAAGTGTTTTCTATGAATTTACTGCTTAGTGCTTTAAACATTATAATCTCTTCTTTAAAACCTTCTTTATAGGGTTCAATAAAATCTGGTAGTTGTGTTAAGCCGTAAACAGGATTTTTTTTCTGAGTAATTTTGTCTATAAATATTTCTTTGTGTGGGTATTTACCTAAATATGATTCTAGAAATTGAATATTTCTATCCAAAATACTCACTTTAGTTTTGTAATTAATATCATTATCATTTTTAAAAATATCTGTATGTACCGCAATATTTTTTGTTTTATAAATGCTAAATGTTTTGGTTTTATTGATGGCTAAAATGATATCTGTTTTCTTTTTTCCAACTAAATAATAATTTACTTTCTCTCCTTTTTTGGTTTTGTATTGGTAAAGATTACTTTTTAACTGATATGCTTTTGGGATATCTATCTCAATATTAAAGTTGGTTGCTTTTTCATATAAGTCATCAATATTAAGATTACTCATTAATTCCCAGCCATTTTTATAGACAGCAGGGGTAATATACCAAAAACGTAAATGATAGCCTTCTTTTGTTTTACCATAACCAGTAAAAGATGCACTTGGTATTTTAATTGAATACGTTAAAACTATTGTAATACTATCGTTTTTAGGAAGCGGTTTTTGAAGTGTTACACTTAATATATCTGCGTTATTTGGTAACTCATTAAACGCAACATTTTCAAAATCTACAGCTATATTTTTTATGTCTGTTTTGCCCAACTTATCAGTTTTGGCAAAGTATAAATCCTTTCTGTAGTTTAATATAAATCTTTTGGATAATGGTGTGTTTTTATCTCTAAAGCTATTTGGCCAATTGTGAAAGTAAATTTCTGATAAGATGGTACCTGTAGTGTTTACAAATACAATTTCTTGCTTTATTAATATTTCATTTTTATCTACATCTAGGTCTGCTTTAATAGATATACTATTTTCTTGCCCCAAGAAGCAGCTGCAAATAAAGCAAGCTAAAAAAGTAAGGTAGAAGTTTTTCAATTTAATTTTTGACAAATTTTAGAAGCTTAAAATTATGCTTTTTTAAGAATTTATACTCCTTTCGAAAAAGAATTAATATTAATTTTCAATTCAATTTTACTGTTTTCTATTGATAAATAATTTGGTGTAGTTGATTGCAATTGAAAATTAACTACTTTTTCTTTCATGGCTAAAGTTATTACATTTCTAGCAATAGTTGATCTTGAAAACAGCATTGTATCATTTTAACCACTATTTAAACAATTAATTGTAGTTACAATGCGCATTATAAAACGTAAAGACTCATTATAATTGGCATTAAAAATTTGGCTTAAGTTTATATTTCGCATAAAATTTATTGAAGTGGTCTACTGCTTCTTCTGCAGTGTCTACAACTCTAAATAAATTTAAATCTTCTTCGCTAATATTACCTTCTTCTAAAAGTGTGTTTTTAATCCAATCTAGCAAACCAGCCCAGAATTTTTTTCCGACTAAAACAATTGGGAAACGCCCAATTTTTTTGGTTTGAATTAATGTTATAGCTTCAAAAAGTTCATCCATAGTTCCAAAACCTCCTGGCATTACTACAAACCCTTGAGAGTATTTTACAAACATTACTTTTCTAACAAAAAAGTAATCGAAATCTAAACTCTTTCCTTGGTCTATCCAAGGATTATCATGTTGTTCAAAAGGGAGTTCAATATTTAAACCAACAGAAAGTCCTTTTCCTCTGCGTGCGCCTTTATTACCGGCTTCCATTATTCCTGGTCCTCCACCTGTAATTACTCCAAAACCACTTTGGGTTAATTTAAAGGCAACTTCTTCTGCTAATTTATAATGAGGGTGATCGGGTTTTGTTCTTGCTGATCCAAAAATAGAAACGCAAGGCCCAATTTTGCTCAACTTTTCATATCCTTCCACAAATTCAGCCATTATTTTAAAAATAGCCCAAGAATCGTTGGTTTTAATTTCGTTCCAAGTTTTTGGTTGAAATTTTTCTTTTATCTTTCTATCTTCAATCATTATGTTTTACTTTTTTAAAATTCAGCCTCCTAAAATAGTTCTTTTTTTAAAAACTTCGCGGTATAACTTGTTTTATGTTTGGCCACTTGTTCTGGGGTTCCTTGTGTTAGTATTTTTCCACCATTTTTTCCGCCTTCCATACCAACATCAATGATATAGTCTGCTAATTTAATTACATCCAAATTATGCTCAATAATAAGCACTGTATTTCCTTTATCTGCCAGTTTATTTAAAACTTCCATTAATACTCTTATATCTTCAAAATGCAAACCAGTTGTTGGTTCGTCTAGAATATAAAATGTATTCCCGGTATCTCTTTTAGATAATTCTGAAGCCAATTTTATACGTTGTGCTTCTCCGCCTGAAAGTGTAGTAGATTGTTGGCCAAGAGTAATATAGCCTAAACCTACATCTTTAATTGTTTTTAATTTTCTATAGATTTTAGGAATATTTGAAAAGAAGTCAGTAGCATCATTAATGGTCATATTTAAAACATCAGAAATTGATTTTCCTTTGTATCTTATTTCTAAAGTTTCTCTATTAAAACGTTTTCCTTGGCAGGTTTCACATTCTACATGCACATCAGGTAAAAAATTCATTTCTATAACTCTTACACCACCTCCTTGACAAGTTTCACAACGTCCGCCTTTTACATTAAAAGAAAAACGACCAGGTTTGTAGCCTCGAATAGCGGCTTCAGGAGTTTTTGCAAATAATTTTCTAATTTCATCAAAAGTTTTGGTGTACGTTGCTGGGTTAGATCTTGGAGTTCTACCTATTGGAGATTGGTCAATATCTATTACTTTATCTACATTTTCTAAACCTTCAATTTTTTTATAAGGCATTGGTTTTTTTACACCTCTATATATATGTGCATTTAAAATTGGATATAAAGTTTCATTTATTAAGGTTGATTTTCCACTACCAGAAACTCCTGTAACGCAAATCATTTTACCTAAAGGAAACTCAACTGAAACATTTTTTAGATTATTTCCAGAAGCACCTTTGAGTTTAATAGTTTTACCGTTTCCAGCTCTGCGCTCTTTTGGAACTTCAATCTTTTTCTTTCCCGTAAGATAATCAGTGGTTAGGGTTTTGTTTTTGATAATTTCATCATAAGTCCCCATGCTCACTATTTCTCCTCCATGTTTTCCTGCTCCAGGACCAATATCTAAAACATAATCGGCCTTTTTCATCATGTCCTCATCATGTTCAACAACAAGAACAGAATTTCCAACATCACGTAATTTTATTAAAGAATCAATTAATTTTTGATTGTCTCTTTGATGTAAACCAATACTAGGTTCATCTAAAATATATAAAACTCCCACTAATTGTGAACCAATCTGTGTTGCCAACCGAATTCTTTGGGCTTCACCTCCAGAAAGCGATTTAGAAGTTCTGTCTAAAGTTAAATAATCTAAACCAACATCTAACAAAAATTGAATACGAGTTCTGATTTCTTTCAAGATTTCAGCGGCAATTATTAGTTGTTTATCGGATAAATCTTCTTCAATATTAGCAAATAATTTTGCCAATTCAGTAATATCCATTTGAGCAATATCACTAATATTTTTGTTAGTGATTTTAAAGTGAAGGGCTTCTTTTTTTAATCTTTTACCGCTACAAGTAGCGCATGAAACTTCATCCATGAAACCTTTTGCCCAGCGTTTTATGGCAGTACTTTCTGCATTTTTATATTGATTTTCAATAAAAGCTACAATGCCTTCAAAATCAATTTTATAATTTCTAGTAACTCCAGCTGCTTTAGATGTAATTTTAAAAGATTCGTTTCCTCCATTTAAAATAATTTCTAAGGCGTCTTTTGGAATGTCTTTTAAAGCGTCAGTTAATTTAAATCTGTAACGTTCAGCAATATTCTGAAGTTGTTTAAATATCCAGCTATTTTTTTCTTCGCCTAAAGGAACAATACCGCCATTTTTTATAGATTTTGTGTAATCTGGAATTACTTTATTTAAATTGATTTTATTAGTGATTCCTAATCCGTTACAAGCAGGGCATGCGCCTTTTGGAGAATTAAAAGAAAATGTATTTGGTTCTGGATTTGGATATGCAATTCCTGTTGTTGGGCACATCAACTCACGACTAAAATAACGAGGTTTTTTATCATTAATCTCTAAAACCATCATAATATTATTCCCAGAGTATAACGCTGTTTTTATACTTTCTTCTAATCTTTTCTCAGAAGATTCATTTATCAAAAGTCTATCAATAACTACTTCAATATCATGTGTTTTGTATCTATCTAGACGCATTCCTTTTTCGATCTCTCTAATTTCGCCATCAACACGAACTCTAACAAAACCCTGTTTAGAAATTTGTTCAAACAATTCACGATAATGACCTTTTCTAGATTTTATTACAGGTGCTAAAACTGCTATTTTTTTGTCAGCAAAATCTTTTAAAATAAGTTGTCTAATTTGTTCATCAGAATAACTTACCATTTTTTCTCCTGTATTGTAAGAATAGGCGTCAGCAGCTCTGGCAAATAGCAATCTTAAAAAATCATAAATTTCTGTAATAGTACCTACAGTTGACCGTGGACTTTTGTTCGTGGTTTTTTGTTCTATAGAAATTACTGGAGATAGGCCGTCTATTTTGTCAACATCAGGTCTTTCTAATCCTCCTAAAAATTGTCTGGCATACGCAGAAAATGTTTCTATATAGCGCCTTTGCCCTTCCGCATAAATGGTGTCAAAAGCTAAAGAAGATTTTCCACTCCCACTTAAACCTGTAATTACAACAAGTTTTTCACGAGGAATTTTTACATCAATATTCTTTAAATTATGAGCTCTTGCTCCGTAAACTTCTAAGTATTCTTGATCTTTCAAAGAGAGGTGGTTTTGCGAAAAATGCAAAGTTAATCAATAGAAATCATTTTTAATTGAAATGTAAATAACAAATAAAGAGATATTGTTATCTTGCCATGAATATGAAGAGTAGGAAAATTATACATGAAATTCGTCATTTTTTTGAAAGGCATGGTTTTGGTTTTTTTCAGAGATTGGCAGATAGACTAGGCATGCGTGCAAAAAATGTGCGTATCTATTTTATTTATGTAACATTTTTTACAGTAGGTCTCTCTTTTGGTTTTTATCTAACTTTTGTATTTGCTATGAAGTTAAAAGATTTAATATATACCAAAAGAAGTTCTGTTTTTGATTTGTAATTTATGAAAATTTTAACCTCAAAATTGAACAAAATAATTGTCTTGGTTTTATCAGTTTTACTGATAGGTACTTTAGGTTATATGATTATTTCAGGTTATTCTTTTATAGATGCTTTATATATGACCGTAATTACGGTAACTACAGTGGGTTTTAGTGAGGTGAAACCATTTACACCAGAAGATAAAGTATTCACAATTTTTTTAATTATTACAAGTGTTGTAATTGTAGGTTATTCAGTTTCAACCTTTTCAGAATATTTGGTAAGTGGTAAGTTATTTGATTATTTTAAATACAAAAAGGTGGAAAAAGAAATAGCAAAATTAAATGGACATACTATTGTTTGTGGTTATGGAAGAAATGGAAAGCAAGCTATAGTAAAACTAATGAATTACAATAAAGACTTTGTTGTTGTCGAAAAAAATAAAGAGTTGATAGACGAGCTTGAATCTCAAGAGTATTTATGTATTCAGGGAGATGCTACTTTAGATGAAACCTTAATTAAGGCAGGAATTCTAAAAGCTAATCATTTAATTACAGCCTTACCTTCTGACGCAGATAATCTTTTTGTTGTGCTTACGGCAAGACAATTGAATCACGATTTTAAAATAATTAGTAGAGCGTCAAATGAAACATCTTACAGTAAATTAAAAATTGCTGGTGCAGATAATGTGATTATGCCAGATAAATTAGGTGGTGATCACATGGCTTCTTTAGTTACTACTCCAGATGTAATTGAATTTGTAGATAGATTAACCATTGAAGGTGAAACTACAGCCAACTTAGAAGAAATCTATGTAAACGATTTGCCAAAAAAATTCTTAGGTAAAACTATATTAGATTTAGATTTAAGAAAGCAAACAGGGTGTACGGTTATAGGTTTTAGAAACCCTGATAAAGATTATATTATAAATCCTGAAGCGCATACAAAACTAGTTCAAAATGCACATTTGATTGTTTTGGGCAGGCCAGAACAAATCGCAAAATTAAGAGAGTTATTTTAAAATGATAAAAATTATCATAACAGGAAGTAATGGTTTGCTTGGTCAATCATTATTGGCACTATTGCTTAAAGAAAAAGCGCACTACGAAGTGTATGGTTTTTCAAGAGGAGAAAATAGGAGTGGTAGACAGGATTTTAATTATGTTTCAATTGATATAACAAAAGATAATATACTTAGAGAACAAGTGAAAGAAATTCAACCAGATTTCATTATAAATACGGCTGCAATGACGCAGGTAGATGACTGTGAAATTCATAAAGAAGCTTGTAATCTCCTAAATATTGAAGTTGTAAAATGGTTGGCAGATATTTCAAAAGAAATTAATGCGCATCTAATACATTTATCTACAGATTTTATTTTTGATGGTAAAAAAGGTAATTATAAAGAGATAGATGTTCCAAATCCACTCAGTTATTATGGATTGTCAAAATTAAAATCAGAAGAGGTATTAGTGAATTCTGATATTAAATATACGATTTTAAGAACCATTTTAGTTTATGGAAAAGTATTTGACATGAGTAGAAGTAACATTGTACTTTGGGTAAGAGAAATGTTGGGGAAAGCCAAGGAAATTACCATAGTTGATGATCAATTTAGAACCCCAACTTATGTAGAAGATTTGGCTCTAGCTTGTAAAATTTCTATCGATAAAAAAGCAGTTGGAATTTTTAATATTTCATCGAACGAATTGTTGAGTATTTTTGAAATTGCCCAACAGATTGCAGATGCCTTTAGTTTAAATAAAAGTTTAATTATTCCTATTTCTACATCAACTTTAAATCAAACAGCATTAAGACCTGCTAAAACAGGTTTTGATTTATCTAAGACCAACAAAGTGTTAGATTTTTACCCAAAATCATTTAAAGAGGATTTATTGAGGTTTAAGGAAACCTTGCTCTAAAAATGACTTTTAACCACTAAAAGTTGTCAAAAGCCCTTTTTTTTATGATATTGCGCGTCAGTTAATTTAAAACGAACAATTTACTAATTATGAAGAAAAAACTTCTTTCATTGTTGCTCTTGGTAGCACCAATAATAACATTTGCGCAAGAAAAGGGTCTAGACCAAAAAATTGATGAAGCTTTTCAACCTGTGGCTGACGCTTTTTTCAATCTTATTTTCTTTCCCATTTATAAAAGTGACACATTAGAAATTCCTTTTGTATTAGTTTTATTAGTTGGTAGTGCTGCTTTTTTTACAATATATTTCAAGTTTCCAAATTTGTTTCATTTTAAAACTGCGATTAACGTAGTAAGAGGTAAATATGATGATGTAGATCATCCAGTTGTGGAAACAGCTTACGGAGATTCAACTCCAGGAGGAGATTCAATAGAAACCATTAAAAATGAAAGTGAAGAAGGAGAAGTTTCACACTTTCAAGCCTTGGCAACTGCAGTTTCAGGAACTGTAGGTAATGGGAATATAGCGGGTGTAGCCTTAGCAATTGCATTAGGTGGTCCAGGAGCTACTTTTTGGATGATTGTTTGTGGCTTGTTAGGTATGTCTACAAAATTTGTAGAATGTACATTAGGTGTTCAGTACAGAGATGTCGGCGAAGACGGAACAGTTTACGGAGGACCGATGTATTATATAAGTAAAGGTTTAAAAGAAAGAGGTTTTGCAAAAATTGGAAAAATTGCAGCAGTAATTTTTGCAATTTTCTGTATTGGAGGTTCTTTTGGAGGAGGTAATGCAGCTCAATCAAATCAAGCAACAATAGTATTAAAAGAGCTGATGGGCTTAGAAAGTTCAAGTGCTGGAGCAATTATTGGAGTGGTTTTGGCTATTCTAGTTGGTATAATTATTATTGGAGGAATTAAAAGAATAGCACAAGTAACTGAAAAAGTGGTGCCTTTTATGGCTGTAATGTATTTATTGGCCTGTCTTTATATAATTGGAGCAAATTTTTCTTTTGTTGATGATGCTTTCGGATTAATATTTAGAGAAGCTTTTAACCCAACAGCATTCGGAGTTGGAAGTATAATAGGAGTGTTATTAGTAGGTTTTCAGAGGGCTGCTTTCTCCAACGAAGCTGGAGCAGGTTCTGCATCTATTGCACATTCTGCAGTAAAAACAAAATATTCTGCTTCAGAAGGTTTAGTTGCATTATTAGAGCCTTTTATTGATACTGTTGTGATTTGTACAATGACAGCTTTGGTAATTATTATCTTTAACTTTGGTGGAGGTGAAGGTGCTATTTTTCAATATGGTGGAGATGGTTCTGGTGCTGTTTTAATTGATGGTGTTTCTTATGAAGGTGCAGGAATTACATCAAAAGCTTTTGCTGCTTATATTCCTTATTCTAATGTATTCTTAACAATTGCAGTGGTATTATTTGCGGTTTCTACGATGATTTCTTGGTCTTATTATGGGCTTCAATCTTGGAAATTTTTATTTGGTAGAGGAAAAGCGGCTGATTTAACTTACAAACTATTATTCTTATTGTTTGTAATAATTGGAGCTGCAGCTAGTATGGGGTCAATTTGGAAATTCTCTGATGCAATGATTTTTGCAATGATTTTCCCTAACATGGTTGGTCTTTATTTCTTGTTTCCAGTTGTTAAAAAGCAATTAAAACGTTATCTTGAGGCCATAAAAAGCTAAAAAAGAAAAAATTGAAAATATTTAAATCCCATTTCTGGTATAACAAAAACCAAAGAAATGGGGTTTTTGCATTATGTATCATAATCTTAACGTTTCAGGTCTTAATTTTTACAGACGTTTTTGCTCAAGATGAATTTATTGAAACTAATAGTCCAGAAATTTTAGCTTTTCAACATCAAATCGATAGCCTAAGATTAGCTGAAATTGAAAATAGAAAGCCTCAAATTTATCCGTTCAATCCAAATTATATCACAGATTATAAAGGAGAACAGTTAGGGATGTCTTTAGAGGAAATTGATAGACTTTTAATATTTAGAAAATCAAATAAGTTTGTAAATTCAAAAAAAGAATTTCAAAATATAACCAAAGTTTCAGACAGCTTACTCAATAAAATTGCTCCTTATTTTAAATTTCCAGATTGGGTTATAAAACGCAATCAACAAAAAAACACCTACCGAAATTTTAATTACAGTAAAACTGATAAATCTAAATACCCTAAACACAATATAAGTACCACAAATATCAATAAAGCTACAGCAGAAGATTTTAAAACCATAAACGGAATTGGACCTGCGTTTTCTGAGAGAATTATTAAGTATCGTTCTAAATTACAAGGTTTTTCTTTCAATGATCAATTGTATGAAATCTGGGGTTTAGAAAAGGAAGTAGCCGATAGGGTTTTAGCTGTTTTTAAGATTGATGTAAAACCTATCATTAAAAAAGAGAATGTAAATACAGTAGAATTCAAACAATTACTTAAAAATCCCTATATCGATTACAAACTTTGTAAAAAGATTTTCGAGTACAGAGATGAAGTTGCAGAATTGCAAGATATCGCAGAATTGAAAAACATCAAAGAATTTCCATTAGACTTGTATGATAGAATAGTATTATATTTGTTAGCCGAATAAATAAACAAATTACGAACCTAATGAATAGCATGTATTTTACAGAAGAACACGAAGTTTTTCGTGCAAGTTTCAAAGATTTTTTACAAAAAGAAGTTGTGCCACATATAGATAAGTGGGAGAAAACAGGAACTATTGAACGTTTCATTTGGAAAAAATTTGGGGAAATGGGATATTTTGGTTTATCCACTCCTGAAGAATATGGCGGGCTAGATTTAGATTTATTCTACACGATTATATTCTTAGAAGAAATGCAAAAAATTAATTCTGGTGGTTTTGCAGCAGCTATGTGGGCGCATGAATATTTAGCGATGACGCACTTGAATAAAGAAGGGAATCATCAACAAAAAGAAAAGTATTTAGTACCTAGTGTAGAAGGAGATATGATCGGCTGTTTGTGTATTACAGAGCCTTTTGGAGGAAGTGATGTTGCAGGAATGCGTTCAACAGCAATCAAAAAAGGCGATAAGTATATTCTAAACGGTTCAAAAACCTTTATAACTAACGGAGTATATTCAGATTATTTAATTGTGGCTGCTAAAACAGATCCATCAGATAAATATAAAGGTATTAGTATTTTTGTGATAGATAGAGATGCAAAGGGAGTTTCAGCAACTAAACTAGATAAATTAGGATGGAGAGCCTCGGATACAGGAGAAATCGCTTTTGATAATGTAGAAATTCCAGAAGAAAATCTTTTAGGAGAAGAAGGTAAGGGCTTTCCTTATATCATGCAACATTTTGCTTTAGAGCGCTTGTTAATGGGGGTAAATGCTCATGCTAGAGCAGAATTTGCTGTAGATTATGCTATCAAATACATGGAAGAGCGCACGGCTTTTGGTACTTCTTTAGATAAATTTCAAGTATTAAGACATAAAGTTGCTGAAATGGCAAGTAGAGTTGATATGTGTAGGGAGTACAATTACTCAATAACCAAACGTTTAAATAATGGTCAATATGTGGTAAAGGAGGCAAGTATGTCTAAGTTGCTATCTACAAAAATGGCAGACGAAGTTATTTACGATGCATTACAGCTTTTAGGTGGTTATGGTTATATGGAAGAATATCCAATGGCGCGTTTGCTTAGAGATAGCAGATTAGGGCCCATTGGAGGAGGAACTTCAGAAATCTTAAAAGAGATTATCGCAAAAATGATAATTGATAAAAAAGAGTATAAACCTGCAACATAATTCATATTTTAGAAACTGAATATTATTTTTAGCGTTCCCAAAAGGTCGGGCTTTCACTACTCGCTTTTTATTTTGTCAAAAACTTTTAATATTTCATAAAGGCAATTGATGTCATAAAAGTAATACTGTTAAATAATAGTAGATAAAAATAAAAGAGCTCAAACACGTCGTTCAATCCCTAACGCAAACCTACTTAAAAAAGAAATCGCAGAATAGATATTGTATTTCATATTTAATAATTACATTTGCAGTCCTAAAATTAGAAATCAACAGTTTACGCTGTTATAAAATATAAAGATACGTATGAAGGGAGGTGCTAACAAATGTTAATTATTCCAATTAAAGAAGGAGAGAATATAGATAGAGCTTTAAAACGTTACAAACGAAAGTTTGACAGAACAAAGACAATGAAGAACTTACGTAACAGAAAGAACTTTACAAAGCCATCTGTAGCAAAAAGAGCTCAAAGAATTAAAGCTTCTTATGTTCAAAGATTAAGAACTCAAGAAGAAGTAGGTTAGAGAAACTTAGTTTTAAAACGGCTCAGGCCTTATTTAAAACTATAAGTTAAAGTAATCCCAATCTAAATTGGGGGCTCTTAAAGAATGAAAACCGTGCAAATTTAAGTTTGCGCGGTTTTTTTTGTTCAAAAAAAGTATATAGATCTATAAAAAAATATTGTTATTAAATTAAATTTGTACTAGATTTTATTATGCTAAAAATTTTGTAAATTTATAATTAAATAATATTATAATTTTGGTAAAATCTTTTTTAGAGTACTTATCCTTAGAGAGAAAATATTCAGTTCATACTGTAACTGCCTACAAGAACGATTTAATCCTTTTCAAAGACTTTTTGGTAACTGAATTTGATCAAGAGGAATTGTCTAAAGTTCATTATCATCAAATTAGAAGTTGGATTGTTTCTTTAGTAGATTTAAAAATTTCAAACAGGACAATTAATAGAAAGATAAGCGCGCTAAAATCATTCTATAAGTTTCTTCAAAAAATAGAAAAAATAGAGGTTAATCCTTTAGCCAATCATAAAGCACTTAAAGTTAAAAAAAAGATACAGATTCCTTTTAATACTCAAGAAATACATGAAGTCTTAAATAATTTTAATAATAATGATTTTATACCCATAAGAAACAAGTTAATTGTGGAACTATTTTATTCCACCGGAATTAGAAGAATAGAATTAATAAATATTAAAGAAAGGAATATAAGTATTTCAAATAAAACAATTAAAGTACTGGGGAAAAGAAATAAAGAAAGGTATATTCCTTTATTAGGTTCTACGGTATTGGCTTTAGAACAATATTTAAAAGTAAAAAAAGAATTCTCAATAGGTCTAGAAGAACTTTTTATTACAGAAAAAGGAAATAAAATATACGAAACTCTTGTTTACAGAATTATAAATTCCTATTTTAGTAAAGTGTCTTCAAAAGAAAAGAAAAGTCCTCATATACTAAGGCATTCTTTTGCAACTCATTTGTTGAATCAAGGAGCAGATTTGAATTCTGTCAAAGAATTGTTAGGGCATTCCTCTTTAGCTTCAACCCAAGTCTATATTCATAATAGTCTTGAAGCAATCAAAAAAGTGTATAACAGCGCTCACCCTAGGAGTAATAAAAAATGAATGAAGTATGAAAGTATTTGCACAGTCAGTTAATTTTAATGCAGACAAGGAACTAATAAAATATGCCGAAACTAAATTATCATCACTTACAAAATTTCATGATAAAATTATAGATGCAGAAGTTTTTTTAAAGGTTCAAAAAACAAGTGATAAAGAAAATAAAATCACAGAAGTAAAAATTAATATTCCTGGAAATGAGTTAATTGTGAAAAGGGAGACAAAAACTTTTGAAGAAGGCATAAATTCAGCTGTGGATAACTTAAAAAGGCAATTAAAAAGATCAAAAGAAAAGCATAGAGATTCATTGATTTCATAAAATTGAAAAAAAAACAAAAAAATAATAATAAAAAGTTTTAGAAATTAAAAAAACTTTATACATTTGCAATCCGTTAGAAATAGCGGGTTGTTTTTTTATAAAAAAAGCCGATGTAGCTCAGCTGGCTAGAGCAGCTGATTTGTAATCAGCAGGTCGTGGGTTCGAGTCCCTCCATCGG